>JAHEEQ010000318.1 GCA_024640585.1 Micrococcales bacterium | reverse complement strand
AAGCGAACATCACTTTTCCGCTTATAGTTATGGATCGTGCGATCGAATACGCAACAAGACTAGCCAAAATAATGGTGAGAAGCACTGAGAATACAGATACAAAAACAGAGTTTTTAAATGGTACCCACACACTGCCGGTTTCGATCAAGGTGCGGAAATTGTTCAAATTCCAATGTTGCGGCAAAGCTAATGGCTTTGTATAAATTTCAAGGTCGGATTTGAAAGAACCTAGGACAACGATTGAACTCGGCACCAAAACCGCCGCAGCGAAGATGGTGAGCAAGGTATTTTTGAATACTTTATAGATCATTTTTTGGTTCCATCGTTTGTTCGGAGTACTCGACGCTGCAACCAAGTCACTAGCATCACAAGTAGAACTAAGAAAATAGTTTGAGCAGCAGCATATCCAAACTTATAACCAACAAATGCGCTGTTATAAACCATTGTTACCAGTAGTTCTGAAGAATTGAGTGGTCCACCTTGAGTCATCGCATAAATTAAATCAAAGGCTCTGAAAGTTTGAATTGTTGTGTAGGCGACAACTACAGCGGTAGTTGGAAGTGCCATAGGCCAAGTAACATTTTTAAATTGTTGCCAACGTGTAGCACCATCGACTTCAGCGGCTTCATATAGTTCGGCTGGAATCTGCTGGAGCCCAGCAACATATATGACAACCATTTGCCCTGTATGAAACCAGATTTGAGTAACGGCTACTGCATATAAAGAGTACTTGGAGTCTCCTAGCCAGTTCAATGCCAATTTATCGAGCCCGATGCTCTTTAATGTTGCATTGATAAATCCGTAGTTTGGATCGTATAGAAATGTCCAAATAAGGCCAACTGAAACTGAAGATAAAATTGTGGGGAAGAAATATACGGTTCGAAGAAAAATATTTGTTTTTGTGTTTTTAGTGAGAAAAGTTGCAAAAAGTAATGCAAGTCCCGTTTGAAATAAAACTACAAGAATTGTAAATCTGATGTTATTTCCTAGAACCTTCAGAAATAAATCATCATCCGTTAATAAATGTGTGAAATTTCGCAAGCCCACAAATTCGGGCTTTGTAACTCCATCCCAACGTTGGGTTGAGTAAAGAAGATTTGATAATGCAGGATACAAATAAAGGAAGGAGTACATAATGATTGCAGGTGCAGCCATTATCCAAAGGATTTTAGAATCCTTTTTTCTTTTTTTGAGCGCACCAGAGGCACCCTTACCGCGATTGGTAAGGGTGCCTTGGATGCGAGCTAAAGAAGTAACTATGAACTCCTTATGAAGAAAGACCCTGTTTGATGGTCTTTGATGTATCGGTCAACGTCTTTGTAACGTCGGCACCACCAGCGATTGCGATTAGCGCATCTTCCAATGGGTTACGAACGTTATTGACATTGTTGAACAAGAAGCGTGGTGCTAGTAGAAGCTTCTTACCCATGATGTCTGATGTGTTCAATAGATCTACGTTTGCTGAGTAATCAACGTTGATAATTGACACGTGCTGTGATGTTCCTACAGCGTAAGCCTGAGCATTCTCAGCTTGTGCCAGGAATGAGATAAATGATGCCGCAATCTTCTGATCTGTTGAAGATGACTTTGCATTTACACTCAAGATAAATGTGTTGTTGGTGATTCCCTGATACAAAGGCTTTGAGTCAGTAGTAATCAATGACATCATCTTCATCTTTCCTGACATTGCTGGGTTGAGCTTTGTAACTGTGCTCATACCAAATGTTCCAGTTGGATAAATTGCAGCCTTTCCTGAAGCAAAGTCAGCTGGTGCAACGGTGTCGTTGTAACCAGTTGGATTTGCTGGGAAGCAACCAGCATCTGCCATCGCCTTGTACTTGTTTGCCATTTCAACAAACCATGGCGAAGTTAGATCTGCCTTGCCTGTGTCGATCGCTGCGATGCGGGATTCCAATGTAGCTAGATCTGGAGCTGAGTTCATCAAGAATGAGTTGATGATCTGTCCTGCGTTACCGCGGGTAGCACCTGGCCAAGCAAATGGAATAAATCCAGCAGCCTTTGCAGTCTTGCAGAATGCAAGTGTTTGACTCCAAGTTGCTGGAACCTTCCAGCCCTGCTTTGCAAATAACTCTGCGTTGTAAAGAGGGTTGTTAAATAGTGACTGGTATGGGAGTCCGTAGAGCTTTCCATTTACAGTTCCTGGCGTAAGTGCAGATGAGATTACATTCTGCTTCATGAAGCGCTGATTTGAAAGATCAGCAAGCATTCCGCCCGCGTAGAACTGATTGAACTGTCCACCACGGCTAGTTACGAAAACTGCAGCCTTCTTATTAGGACTGATCTTTGCGTATGCCAAGTTGTTGTAATCAACTGAAGTCATAATGACCTGGTTGATCTTTGTACCTGGGTACTTAGCTTCGTACTTGTCAATTATTGCTTGAAATACAGCCTTGTCCTCTGGACGCCAGTGGTGAAACTCAATAGATCCTTTTGGAGGAGTTGAAGTCGCTACAGGTCGTGCATTAGTTGAACCTAAGCGAACGCGCTGCCATGTCAACTTTCCATTAGCACCTTGAGTACAAATTAATGATGTAGTTGTTTGACCAGTGTTAATTCCTTCAGTTGCACAGACCTTACCGAAGGTTGGCGTTTCGGCTGAGTTAGCAACTGCAAGTGGAGTGATAACAAGTGCCGCGGCAATTGTTGCAACTACACCAGCGCGGAGTGAAGCAAAGGCCTTATGTCCTTTA
>JAHEEQ010000317.1 GCA_024640585.1 Micrococcales bacterium | reverse complement strand
GTGCCATCTTGGTTTTGCGTCAGAAGACCAACAGCTTGTTGCTCATTGAATTCAATGTTGTGCATTGACTTGAGAAATGGGCTGTCAATCGTTGCAATTGACTGATTCAGTAGCGCAGCTTGAGCAGAAATTGCTTTGTCTTTTGCAGACATCGCATTCGCTTTACGCAACGAGAGCTCTTGCACTCCACCGCGCTCGCTGATCTTTGCTGCAACCTCAGTCAATGTCCAGCTTTCAGTAATCGCAACGCGCAAGACTGTGTGATAGGTCGAGATGCGACGGCGATCTTTTTCACCAAACACACAACGAATCACTTTGAGACTCAGTGGCGAGCTTGCTTTGAAGTTGTAGCCCTTCAAGTTAATGAAGTCTTGAAGACCCAACTTTTTCGCCTTCAATTCTTCGCCCTCAGTCAGATCACGGTAAAGCGACAAGCAATCTGTGATCAAGCTGTAAAGAGCTTGGTTGGTTCGAGCAAGCTGTGTGTTCTCAAATGCTTCACGCATAACTGCGAGGTCTTCAATGCGTTGACGCATTTCGACTGAAGCAGTCAAGTTCTTCTTGATTGCGGTTGCTTCGTTGGTTGTAGAAACGGTGGTGGTCAGGATATTGCTCATTTGATACTCCTAGTGATATGAGCCTCGACATCAAACTTGGGCTGAGTTGCTTTCGTTTTGTCGATGTTTGAACTGTAAAATCTCTTTTCTTTTTATGAGATATTAAAAAGCAAACTGTTACATCACATATGAAAAAATCAGAAAAGCTTAGAAAAATTTACGAAAGTTCTTTGAATGCCGCTCAGCTAAGAGTGAGTGGAATAGATTTGCCAGATAGTCCTGAGTGGTCAAGAATTCGGTCATTCAAAGGTCTAGAAAGACTGTTCACCGATGACATCAAAACAGAATCACAGGCTTTGCAAGATTCGATCTACTGGGATTGGTATCAATTCGTAAGGATGAGCAAGGTCATCTGGTTTGCCAAAAGCAGAGATGTCGCACCTAGAGATAAAAAACTTGCCAACGTTTGCAAAGACTTCGTAGGTGCAATTGAGTTCGGCGTGTTCGTGGTGTGGGCAATGAAATTTGCTCGTGCACTTTTCGCAGAAACTAAAAATTTCGATCTCGTCACACGCTATGACCCCGAGAATCCACCAGACAACTTGTCTGTCGATGATGAATTGATTTTGAGGATCCCGCTAAATATTCCTCGCGTTTATCTCATTCCACAGATCATTAACTTTTTAGGGCATTACCACCCCGGTCGTGATCTTGATGTCATTGAAAAAGCACATACAGCGCGTTACAAGTTACACACCTTACGCTTCAGGCGTAATGTTTTAGAGATTGAGCGGCTGGTCTATGTCTATAAAACGCTTTACCCAGACGCACAACTTTGGGTGATCGCTGACAGACTTCAGCTTGCTCCTAACAACAGAGTTCGTGATGACCGATTTCTGGGTGCCAAGAAAACTGCATACAACCGTTTGAACTCAATTGCAGGAAGACATCTCTATAAGGCTAAGCGCAGAGTTCTGCATGTCGAGAGAGGCAGCTTTCCAAATGCCACCGACATCACTATCAGCGATAGAGTGCAGCCTTTCGGTCGAGATATGCATCCTGAATTTGTATTGGCAACAGAGGGGGATGAGTCGCATAAGTCGGAATGGCAACAATGGCTCCATAATGAATATCACGGCTGGTTAGTCCGTGAAGTACTGAAGCGAAATCACATAGATCGGGATATGGTGGCTATGGAATCCGTGCCTGATTTTTTATCTGGGAAGCGAAATTTTGTTGAGAAGAGTGCAACTTCAGTCTGAAGCACTGATTGATTTACAACCTATTGATGATTGATAGGAAGCTCGATTCTGCTTGCAGTGCGAGATGTCCGTTGAAAGGACATCATGTATTGAGTTCGGTTACTGGATTACGTACACGTTCTCATCTAGGTAATCATCGCCATCAACAAACTCGTATCTGACGTAATACTTCCCGCTGTAATCGCCGTCTTCGTTATGAAATTCTCCGCAATCGTCAGGTGACGCTACGTGGCAAATGTCATCATTGCCGAATACTTCACCTTGCGGTCGCAAGAAGCAATAGGCTAGATCTTTAGCGGCAAGTTTCTCCTTGCTGCGCGTCAGTTGCTTTTCTGCATGTGCCGCAAGTTCTGACCAAAACTTAGAACCTTCACTGAAAATGTTAAGTCGCTTCAAAGAATAGTTGTTCTTTTGTCCTGTTGCACTTGCAAAGTCTTTATAAATCTCAACGTAAATTTCTACGGTTTCGCTGCCGCTTGGATCTCCAGTGGCAATAACTTCACTCTCGTTGTCGGAAGGTATGTAGCCAATTGTTAGTGAGTGATAGTTGTTATCGTCGGCATGATGCATGAGTTGCTCCCAAATAATTGACCATCAACCGTCACGAAACAAGACGGTTGTCTCAGCATTTAGCTTACCCCTAAAACTTGTCAGAACTGGATCTGAGCGTGAGTTGTAAAAAGGTTAGAGCGCAGTCTCATCACAGTCAAAAACACAGCGCGAAACAGTGACAAGACAGTGCGAAAAGTCTTAAAATTAACCTATTTGTTTGCATATCAGTTGGTTAGAGCGCAGCATTCATAATGCTGATGTCGCAGGTTCAAATCCCGCTACCACCACCAAAATAAAAACCCACAGTCTTTTGGCTGTGGGTTTTTTCTTTGGCGCAAACTCAAC
>JAHEEQ010000163.1 GCA_024640585.1 Micrococcales bacterium | reverse complement strand
CCAAGAGTCCATATCGACGGCATGGTTTGGCACCTCGATGTCGGCTCGTCGCATCCTGGGGCTGGAGTAGGTCCCAAGGGTTGGGCTGTTCGCCCATTAAAGCGGTACGCGAGCTGGGTTCAGAACGTCGTGAGACAGTTCGGTCCCTATCCGCCACGCGCGCAAGAGTTTTGAGAGGAGCTGTCCCTAGTACGAGAGGACCGGGACGGACGAACCTCTGGTGTGCCAGTTGTTCCGCCAGGAGCACGGCTGGTTGGCTACGTTCGGAAGGGATAACCGCTGAAAGCATCTAAGCGGGAAGCTCGCCTCAAGATGAGAACTCTCACAGAGTAATCTGGTAAGGCCCCCAGTAGATGACTGGGTTGATAGGCTGGAAGTGGAAGCGTGGCAACACGTGCAGCTGACCAGTACTAATAGGCCGAGGACTTACTTCTTTTTAAATTTTTGATACGCGTCCACTGTGCGGTTCCCGAGTTACGGTCGGGAACCCCCTCTAGAAATAGAGGAACGATTGTCAACTCAATAGAGTTTCGGCGGCCATAGCGAGAGGGAAACGCCCGGTTACATTCCGAACCCGGAAGCTAAGCCTCTCTGCGTCGATGGTACTGCACTTGTGAAGGTGTGGGAGAGTAGAACGCCGCCGGGCAATTTTTCAAAAGGGGTCACCGCAAGGTGGCCCCTTTTTTATTATCAGGAGAAACTAATGGCTGAGCGAAACACAAACAGTCGCGGATCTAGCGATAGAAATCGCGGTGGAAGTTCGCGTGATGGCGCACCGCGCAGCGGCGGTAGTCGTTCGGGTTCTGGTCGTCCATCTTCCGGCAGACCATCTTCCGGCAGACCATCTTCTGGCAGACCAAGCTCTCCAAGACCAGCTTTTGGTCGCCCAGATTCCCGTCGCGATGACGATCGACGAGAAGAGAATCGCGATGCACGTCGTAACAGCACATCAGACGGCAGGCGCGACAGTCGAAGTGGTGATCGTCGCGAAGAAAATCGGGGTGGACGCCGTAACAACACTTCAGGCGGAGACCGTGATTTTCGTAGAGGCGAAGGTCGCAGCGACGAACGTCGTAACAGCACATCAGACGGCCGCCGAGATTCACGTAGCGGCGGAACTTCACGTAGTGTCGAAGGTCGCAGCGGCGAACGACGTGATTCAAGGAGTTCAACATCTCGTCCGCCACGTCTTCCATCTAGCAAAACTGGTTTTGATAATCATCCACGTCGAGGCACTAGTGCTGGAGCGCCAGTTGGCATGGCAAAAGAGCGAGGCGGAGTTCGCAATCGCGAAGTGGTCGAAGACAATTTCATTGAAGTGTCCAACGACATAGATACAAAACTTTTGCCAAAACAAGTTCTTGCAGAATTACGAAATATTTCAGCCAAAGCAGCAGATTATGTTGGCAAGCATTTAGCAGCAGCAATGATGGCGCTTGAAGATGATGATGCCGAACGTGCCTACCAACATGCGATTGCAGCTCGTAGCCAAGGGAGTAGATTGGCAAGTGTTCGCGAAATGTGCGGATTAGCTGCTTACTACAATGAAAAATGGTCAGAAGCCTTGAATGAATTTCGAACTTACCAGCGAATTACAGGCGATCCGCATTTCATGCCACTTATGGCAGATTGTGAACGCGGACTTGGTAGACCTGAAAAAGCTTTGAATCTGGCAAAGAGTGATCAAGTTCGTTCTCTAGATGCTGACACACGTATTGAATTTAGAATTGTGATCTCGGGAGCGCGTGCGGATTTGAAACAATTTGAAGCAGCACTTGCTACGTTGGAATGCCCAGAGCTGCATTCTAAGAAGCAAAGTCCTGCGGTTACCCGCTTGAAATATGCCTACGCAAACGCATTGCAGCAGTTGAATCGATTGGATGAAGCTAGAGATTGGTTTGTGAAAACATCCCTTTCCGATGCAGAAGATTCAACGGATGCGGCTGAAAGAGCAGTTCTTATCTCTGAATTGAATTAGTCCACAAGCAGTCATACATTCTGTTTTTGCACAAGTTTCTTCATTTTATGTTTGCTAATTTTCTATTAGGTATTTTCATATCAGGAGAAGATATGAATACAGTTGAAATAGCAGGCCTTGTCAGCCATATCCCAGTCGAACGTGAACTTTCTTCAGGAATCAGGACTTTAAGTTGGCGAATAAAAGTTTCGCGTGAAGAATCTGGAAGCGATTCGATTCCATGTGTGATCAATCTAGAAGATTCAACAAAAACGTTAGTTGCAAAAATTGAACAACTAGAAGTTGGACAGGCGGTTAGAGCAATCGGAGCTCTGCGCTCAAGATATTGGCAAGGTCCTGGCGGTAATTCATCGCGAATTGAAGTTGAAGTAACATCGATAAAAAAGATTGGAAAACTGCAACTGGAGTAGCTCAAGTAGGCTTCCGACATGCTCTGGGGCAAATATGACGCGCTTATCCTTGATTTAGATGGCGTGGTCTATATCGGTGACATTGCCGTTTTAAATGCAATTGAGTCTTTAAATGCCGTTGCAGGTCAGGTGAAAATATCTGCAGCAACAAATAACGCATCTAGAACACCTGCACAAGTAGGCGAGCATCTACGATCATTGGGTTTGGAAATATCAAATGAAGATGTAATTACAAGTGCCCAAGCTGGTGCTCGATTACTTGCTTCTTCGGTTCCTCCAAACTCACAAGTCTTAGTTGTTGGCGGTATTGGGGTAGAAGTTGCGGTTAAAGAATTCGGACTTCATCCAATTCGCGCGACTAAGAATCATGATGCGAATGGAATCATCGCGCATGAAGTTGAAGGTGTAATTCAAGGCCATGGGGTCGATACTTCGTGGTGGGATTTGAACACTTCCGCACTTGCCATTGCAAACGGGAAGACTTGGATTGCCACAAATCGTGACTCAACCGTTCCAACTCCATATGGACTTGGACCAGGCAATGGTGCGTTTATTCAACTCTTAGAAAACTTAACCAGTGTTGAGCCAAAGGTGGCGGGAAAACCCGAGCCGACTCTTTTTGCTGAAACCGTTCAACGACTCGGTGCAAAAAATGCACTTGTAATTGGCGACCGAATTGATACCGATATTCAGGGTGCAGTTAATTGCGGTTTAGACAGCTTGCTTGTTCTAACTGGCGTCCACAAAGTTGCAGATGTCTTCAAATCTCCTAGGAATAAGCCAACATATGTGGCGGAAGATTTGAAGTGCCTCTTAATGCCAGAGCCGCCCCAATTCTTTGACTTTTGATACAGTAAGTTTCGCCTTATCGGCTAGAAAGAGAGCAAATAATGGAGTTTTCAACAGAAAACGATGGCATTTCCGAAGTGGAAACAACTGCCACTTTGCCTTTGCAGATGTTCGTAGAAAAGACCGGTGACGAACGTGTAGATGCCGCTCTTGATTTGCTTTCCGATAGTACTGATCTCTCAACAGATGAAAAGCATCGTCTATTTGAAGATATCCATCGACGACTGCAAGACACTCTTGCCGATTTACCATAAAAATTCATGCTAGTTCGTCTAGATGCGGAATTAGTTCGACGTAAATTAGCCAGATCTCGCGAACACGCTCAAGAGTTAATCGAGAGTGGATTTGTGCTTGTTGATGGAGTAGTTTCGAACAAATCATCTCGGCAGGTTGCAAATAACATTTCAATAGTTGTCAGAGAATCATCGGATTCTAAATGGGTTTCCCGCGGAGCAATCAAATTGTTAAGCGCCCTTGAAGAGTTTGAAGACAAAGGTTTTTCAATTGCGGGAGAAGTGGTCCTTGATGCTGGTGCAAGCACAGGAGGTTTTACTCAAGTTTGTCTTGAAAGAAAAGCCGCCAAAGTTATTGCGGTAGATGTTGGCTATGGTCAGATTGCTTGGCAACTTCGGCAAGACCCAAGAGTTGAGAATGTCGAGAGAACAAACGTAAGATTTTTGAAATCGACAGATATTTCTTCAGTTCCTAGCCGCATTGTTTCCGATTTGTCATTTATCTCACTAAAGACGGTCTTACCAGCACTGTGTCTTTTGGGAACCGAAAATGTTCAGATGCTCCTGATGGTCAAACCGCAGTTTGAAGTTGGTAAGGACCTAGTTGCCGGTGGGGTAGTCAAAGATCCGGCCTTGAGGTATTCAGCGACCTTAGGGGTAATTGAAGCAGCGCAAAGCCTTGGTTTAGCCTTAAAAGGGGTAAAGGCAAGTGGCTTGCCAGGTCCATCTGGAAATGTTGAGTATTTCGTGTGGTTAGAGCGCGGAGTTGTCTGCAAGGATATGCACGAAATCGAGCAACTTGTAAGTGAAGCTGTGAAGGAAGGGCCGCAATGAGTAGACAAATTGGAATAGTCCTGCACAGCGATCGTGAACTTGTTCAGAAACTTTTTGAACAACTTTCAAATGAACTTGCGAAATTCCAAATTTCAAATATTGAATTAAATACCGAAAATTCGGATTTAGTTCGAGATTTTGAAATGGTTGTTGTGCTTGGTGGGGATGGAACCATTCTCAAAGCCGTTGAAATGGTGCAAAATGTAAATATTCCGATACTTGGAATAAATTTGGGCAGAGTTGGTTTCTTAGCGGAAGCAGAAATTACTGATGTCCCTTCAGCTGTCGATGCAATTGTAAATAGGAAATGGCAAACTGAATTCCGAACCATGATCGATATCAAAATCATTCGACAAGGAAAAACAGTTTTTGAGAGTTTTGCAATAAATGACGCTGCAATAGAAAAAGTTGCTCCAGAACTTATGACAGAACTTCGAGTTTCGGTCGACAACACAGTTTTGATGGCATTCTCGGGTGATGGGTTAATTGTTTCAACCTCAACCGGTTCAACTGCTTACGCTTTCAGCGCTGGTGGGCCGATTCTTTGGCCTAACACGAAAGCAATTATTACGGTTCCAGTAGCGGCACATGCCCTATTCGCGCGTCCACTGGTATTTGATCCATCTTCCGTTTTGCAAAGTGAAATCCTGTCAGATAAGGCTTCAATCACGCTTGATGGGCGCAGAAATTTCGCACTTGAATTTGGTGATTTAGTAATTGTGACTGGAAGTGCACACGATCTCCAGTTCGCACGTATCCACAGCACATCATTTGCCGATCGATTGGTGAAAAAGTTCCGTCTTCCTACTAAATCTTGGCGAGATTCAGACAATGCTTGAATCTATTCGCATCCGCGATCTAGGTTTGATATCCGAAGCTGAAATCGAATTTAGACCTGGGTTTGTAGCGATAACAGGTGAGACTGGAGCGGGTAAGACTTTATTACTAGATGCAGTGCGAGTACTTCGTGGTGAAAAACCTTCAGTTGTAGGGGTAATTCCAGATGCCGAAGTTACTGTGGATGCTTCAATCGCAATCGAGCAAAAGAGTTTGCAAAAGTATTTAACTGATATTGGCATTGCAACTGATGATGGTTCGATTCTCGTATCTCGGACCTTTCCAAGTAATGGTCGCGCAAAAACCGCAATTGGCGGTAGGCCGTTTCCTGCCTCAACTTTAGAAGACATCAGTTTTCATTGGTTGGCGATTCACGGTCAACATGACAGTTTGCGGTTGTTGAAATCTCAGACACATCGGGAGCTGCTCGATTCGTATGGTGGGCAAGAGCTAAGTAGTTGTTTCGAAGTATTCAGCAACTCGTATGTAACTTGGCGGAACAATTTGGCTGAACTAGCAAAAGTCGAAAAATCGAGAAAAGAATTGCTAGCCAACGCCGAAAACATCAAAGCCGACCTATCTGTGTTTGATGCCCTAAATGTGTCTACTGGAGACGTCGAAGAAATTGCACAGACTGTAGAGCGTGTGGGTCGTAAAGAAGAATTTAAGACAGCCATCTCAACAGCTCTTGATGCACTGCAATCAGAAGAATCCTCAGTTAGTGCTTCTTTGCGCCAAGCTAGACAGGCGCTTGAGAGGCTTGATTCTGATTCGAGTCTAAATCGCATACGTGAACAATTGAAGAGTATCGGTACTGAAATTACTGATATAGAAGTTGATCTCACCAGTGAGTTAAGCAGACTTGAGAATGATGAAGACGATCTTGATTCCCTGATGCTTCGGCAAAGGCAAATAAAAGCTTTGTTATTGCGTCATGGGCCAAATGAAAATCAACTGATTGATTGGGCTGTCAATGCCCGCAGACAACTTGCGCTAATCGATCCGGATGGGCATGAGTTGAAGAAATTGAAGGAGCAGGCAGCGGTTAGCGAAAAAGCCACTCGCGTTGCAGCGGATAACCTCACAAGAATTCGAGAAGCAGTTGCTAAGAAATTTTCTGAAAAAGTAACATCTGAAATTCGAGAATTGGCTATGCCGGCAGCACAATTTGAGACTGATATAAGCAAAATTGATATATCAGAAAATGGACAAGACAAAGTTGAATTCCTATTCAATGCAAATCCAGGAATGAAGTTTCAACCTATTGCAAGCGCTGCATCTGGTGGAGAACTTTCTCGAGTTATGCTCGCACTCGAGGTTGCTTTACTCTCTACGAACAGTCCGTCAGTCTTGATATTTGATGAAGTTGACGCCGGAGTTGCAGGTGCTGCAGCAATTGCGGTGGGGGAGAAATTGACCATGTTGAGTAAACAATCGCAGGTTCTTGTTGTTACACATTTACCGCAAATTGCTGCATTTGCGGATCAACATATAAACGTTTCTAAAGCGTCGGACGGATTTGTGACTCAAACTTCAATTAAAAGTCTAAAAGAAGACGAAAAAGTCACTGAAATTTCTAGGATGCTTGCAGGTTTAGAAGGGTCCGAATCAGCCACCGCCCACGCAATGGAATTGTTGGCAATGGCTAAAAAATTGAAGAATTCTCTAGACACAGTTTGAGAAATCACCCGCTCTGTGCGTGTGGCTTGGTGTGGGCAACATTTGAGGTGTTACTCTGAACCCCCGTGGACAGGCGGGTTTGCCCGCCGCACATATCGGTTCGCGGGAGTCAAAATTGAGCACGGCTCGAGAAGTTAAACACATCTTTGTAACTGGCGGCGTCGCTTCAAGCCTTGGTAAAGGTCTGACGGCTTCAAGCCTTGGAAATCTTCTTACCGCGCGAGGATTGCGCGTAACGATGCAGAAACTTGACCCGTATTTGAATGTAGATCCCGGAACAATGAATCCATTTCAGCATGGCGAAGTTTTCGTCACAGAGGATGGTGCAGAGACGGATCTAGATATTGGACACTACGAGCGTTTTCTAAATGTAAATCTTGTTGCTAACGCAAATGTCACGACAGGTCAGGTATATTCCCAAGTTATCGCAAAAGAAAGACGCGGCGAATATCTTGGAGATACTGTTCAAGTAATTCCACACATTACCAACGAAATAAAGTCACGCATACGAGCTATGGGCACTGATGATGTAGATGTTGTAATTACAGAAATTGGTGGAACAGTTGGAGATATCGAATCCTTACCTTTTATCGAAGCAGCTCGTCAAGTGCGCCATGACATTGGACGAGAAAATGCTTTTTTCATCCACGTTTCCTTACTTCCATATATCGGACCATCTGGTGAATTGAAAACAAAACCAACCCAACATTCCGTAGCTGCACTTCGTAGTTTCGGTATTCAGCCAGATGCATTGGTTCTGCGCTGTGATCGGGAAGTGCCAGATGCCATTAAACGCAAAATTTCACTTATGTGTGACGTTGACCAACCTGCGGTTGTTGCTGCTGTGGACGCGCCAAGCATTTATGACATTCCAAAGGTATTGCACTCAGAAGGCTTAGACAGTTATATCGTACGCAGACTTGGTCTTCCGTTTAAAGACGTAAATTGGACGCAGTGGGATGAACTTCTTGGTGTTGTGCACCATCCAAAACACACAGTTACAGTTGCGCTGGTTGGTAAATACATTGATTTACCAGATGCTTATCTTTCAGTTACCGAAGCGCTGCGCGCAGGTGGTTTTGCCAATGATTGCAAAGTAAACATTAAGTGGGTTGTGTCAGATCTTTGCGAAACACCTGAAGGGGCAAAGGATGCACTTGGTGATGTCGATGCAGTTCTAGTTCCAGGTGGTTTTGGTGTTCGTGGTATCGAAGGAAAGCTCGGAGCATTGAAATTTGCCCGCGAAAACAAAATTCCGACTTTAGGAATTTGCCTTGGTCTGCAATGCATGGTGATCGAGTATGCGAGAAATGTTCTTGGAATCAAAGATGCTGCGAGTGCTGAATTTGATCCGGAGAGCGCCAATCCTGTAATTGCAACTATGAATGATCAACACGATGTAGTTTCTGGACAAAGGGATATGGGTGGAACTATGCGCCTTGGCTCTTATGTTGCACATCTCGCACCCGGAAGTGTGATTGCTGCTACTTACGGCACAGAAATCGTTGAAGAACGGCACCGTCATCGCTATGAAGTGAATAACGCCTACCGTGCAGAACTAGATAAAGCAGGATTGCGTTTCTCTGGACTTTCACCAGACTCAAAATTAGTTGAGTTTGTTGAACTGCCTTCCGAAATCCACCCTTACTATGTATCGACTCAAGCACATCCAGAATTCAAATCTCGACCAACAAATGCACATCCTTTGTTCCGAGGCTTGATCGCAGCAGCAATTGCAAAATAAATATGTTTGATCAAATCCGCAGATTGCCTGTGACTAAAAGAAGCGTCGAGTACACGGGCAAGATTTGGGCGATAGTAATGGAAACTTTTCACCTAGGTGACCACGAATTAACTCGCGATTTTTTGCAACACATGGGAGCGGTTGCAGTTTTGGCTATTAATGATGATGAAGAGGTTTTGACAATACATCAATATCGTCACCCGGTTGCCGCAAATTTACTCGAAATTCCAGCGGGGTTATTAGATTTTCCAGAAGAGTCGCCACTCGAAGCTGCTAAGCGTGAGCTGCACGAAGAGACCGGTTATACGGCTAAGAATTGGTCTGTACTTTGCGATTTTTGCACTTCGCCAGGATCGTCTTCCGAAGCTGTGCGCATCTTTCTTGCTAGAGGTCTCAATTTTGAGGGTTTTGATTCTTCTGTATTAGATGCAGAAGAAACTGAATTGGCGCCTCAATGGATTCCAATTTCGAAATTACTCGAATTTATCGCGCAGGGACAGATGTCTAGCCCAACTGCGGTTCTGGCGGTTACGGCGTACAAATCTTTGCAGGAATTCGACCTTCGTCCAGCCGATGCACCATGGCATTTGCGCGAGAATTTGATAAATACAAGTCGCGTCTTTGAGCAATAAGAATCTCCACTAATCTTTATAGCATGCAAATACGAAATCAAATTAGAGAGTATTTGAGTCACCTGAAGGTTGAGCGTCAGCTAAGTTCAAACACATTAATCGCATATACGAAAGATTTGGATATCTACCAGAGATTTATTGAAGAAAACGGAATTTCGTCACTCGCTTCCATTAATGAAACAGTCACATTCGATTTTCAGCAAATGATTAGCTCGGGCACTTACTCCAGAACCTCAATTTCGCGAATGCTCGCCTCTGTCCGAGGGTTTCATAAGTTCGCATTGCGAGAAAAATGGGTGAGCGTAGATGCGACTTCTGGGTTCGTTGCACAAAAATTACCAACTAGATTGCCTAAAGCGTTATCAATCGCAGACACAATAGCTTTAGTGGACGCTTTGAAATATTCTGAAGAGATAATAGATATTCGAGATTACGCTCTCGTTGAATTTCTCTATTCAACAGGCGCACGAGTTAGTGAAGTTGTAAATCTATCCATTACGGATCTTGATAAAGAAAACCAAAGCGTTCGTTTGTTCGGCAAAGGTGGGAAAACCAGGGTTGTACCTGTCGGCTCACTAGCTCTTGTGGCTTTAGATAAATATTTGGTGCGAGCCCGACCAGTTTTGATGAAGAAAACAAGTAACTTTGTTTTCTTAAACAAACAAGGAAATTCACTTTCGCGAAATTCAGCATTCAATGCAGTCAGAAGATGCGCTGAATTAGCTCGAATTAAAAGTTCGGTTTCTCCGCATACACTCCGCCATTGTTTTGCTACACATTTACTCGAAGGTGGAGCGGATTTAAGAATTGTGCAAGAGTTGCTCGGGCATGCTTCTGTTACGACAACCCAAATTTATACTCAAATCACCGCGCAACGACTCCGTGAGGTTTATGCAACCTCACATCCGCGTGCGCAAAGATAAATTACAAACCTTTAAGTCGTCTTACCAAAACAGAATCTCCACCACGAGACTCTAAGTCAGCTACTACCACTGCAATAGCTTCACGCACAATTCGTCCACGATCTACGGCCATGCCGTGGGTTCCGCGCAATGTTAGACGTGCTTGTTCTAGTTCTAAAAGTTCTTCTGGTGAGACATAAACCGTGATTTTTTCCTCGTGACGAATTCGACCTGTTGGTCTACCGGCACCGCGGCGACGTCGTCCCGTTACTGCAACTGGGCGCACTCCACCTTCCATTGCGTTCGGCGTCGCATCATCGATTTCTACATCCGGAACCGCAGAAACAGATGGGGCAGTGTTCACATCTGGACGAATCGGTGTAGCGGTGCGACGAAATAGTTCTTCGGCACCTGGAAGGGCTGGTCGCTTACTCATTTTTTACCTTCAATTCGTTCGATAATTTCTGCTGCAACTTTGCGATATGCCTCAGCTGCATTTGAAGATGACGCATAACTTGTGATTGGTTGTGCGGCCATAGTTGAGTCACTAATTTTGATTGTGTCGGGAATTATCGTGTGAAACACTAAATCGCCACGATTTTGTATTACCAAATCAAGAACGTCACGATGATGGGTTGAGCGACCGAATCGAGTTGGCAAAATTCCCTTTACAGCTAGTGAAGCGTTTGTACGCGATTGAACTTTTTCAATTGTTTCTTCTAAGAGCGCTAGACCTTTTAGTGCGTAGAACTCACACTGGAGGGGAATTATTAATCCTTGACTCACAGACAATGCATTGATTGCTAGCAAACCAAGCGATGGTAAGCAGTCAATCAAAATGTAATCGTAATCATTCAATATCGGAGTCAATGCACGTTGCAATGCATATTCACGACCAACTTCGTTAAATAACCAAGCTTCTGCTGCAGAAAGATCAATACCTGCTGGAAGTAAATCCAAACCAGAAACGCGAGTTTTGAGGATAACTTCTTGGGTTGGAACTCCAGCGACCAAGATGTCGTATACCGAAGGGGAAATTTCGTGATTTCCAGTTAATCCAACAGTAAGTGAACCTTGTGGATCAAAATCTACAACTAAAACTTTGCGACCATATTCAGCAAGTGCTGCACCAATCGAAATAGTAGATGTGGTCTTACCAACTCCACCTTTTTGATTGAAAATAGAAATGATGTATGCAGGTCCAACTTCAGTTTTTGCTTTTGGTTTTTTTGGCTGGTAGGAAAGCCATTCGTCTATCGAAATGGTCATTTGTCGATAAAACCTTATCTCTTTAAAAGTGTTTCTAGATGTATCGCTAGGGAGAAAGTATGGCAGAGCGAGGTCTAGGCGCAATAGTCGAGTTCGCCAATTGGACCATTGCAACTATTGTCCGCCCGTGACTTCCACGGAAACTGTTGAAATCGAAGAAGCTCCTTCGAATCAGTTCCGTGTGCGCCTAGCGGATTTCGAAGGCCCTTTCGACTTACTTTTACACCTAATTTCAAAGCAAAAACTTGAAGTAACGGTGCTAGCCCTGCACGAAGTGACCGATGAGTTCATCGCGCACATCAAAGATCAAGGTGCAAGCTGGGATCTGAACGAGGCAACTGAATTTCTGGTAATTGCAGCCACATTACTTGACCTAAAGGCAGCTCGTTTGCTGCCAAGTGGGGAAGTCGAGGATGAAGAAGACCTTGCAGTCCTAGAGGCGCGGGACCTGTTGTTTGCAAGATTGCTGCAGTACAAGGCCTTTAAAGAAGTTGCAGCCATTTTCGCGAGCACAATGGAGGCAGAATCCCACCGTTTCTACCGAAATGTACCCCTCGAAGAGCCTTATAAGTCTCTTTTACCCGAGGTACTGATCTCAATCTCGCCAGAGCAACTGGCCGGCATCGCAATTTCCGCTATGGCACCGGCGCCCAAAGCTCCAGAAGTTGGTCTGACACATCTTCACAATCCTTTAGTTAGCGTACGTGAGCAAGCTATTGCCATCGCCGCGACTGTTAAGCGCCGCAAAATCACCACTTTTCGGACATTAGTGGCAGATGCTGAACACACTATGGTCATAGTTGCTCGGTTCCTAGCTGTTCTAGAGCTCTATCGCGAGCGCTTAATTGCCTTTGAACAAAGTGTGGCTTTGGGCGAATTGACCATCCGGTGGATCGGTTCAGAGGATTTAGATGTTGAAAGTATTGAAACAGAAGAGTTTATTGACGAGACAGAAAGTTTAGAAAATGACTGAGAATCAATTAGTAAATGAGACATTGCTCAATGAAAATGTTGATATTGAGGCACTTGTAGAAGCGCTTTTGTTGATTTCTGACGAGCCACTCACATCGCTAGGACTTGCTGCCACTCTCGGGTTTACCGTAGACAAAATCGACGCCGCCTTCAATTCTCTGGTGAAACGTTATAACGCAGACTCGCATGGGATCGAGATTCGCACTGTAGCTGGTGGATACCGGTTCTACACAAAATCAGACCTCGGCGCTTGGATTGAGCGTTATGTTAGAGATGGGCAAATGGCACGATTGACCCAAGCTTCGCTTGAAACATTGGCGGTGGTTGCGTACAAACAGCCAGTCACACGCGCACGCATATCTGCTATTCGCGGTGTGAATGTGGACGGTGTAGTGAAAACCTTGGAAACACGGGGGCTCATTGAAATTGTTCAAACAGATCATGAATCTGGAGCTCTACTTTACGGAACCACCGCTCTGTTCCTCGAGAAAATGGGTATTAGCGGTTTGAATGAATTGCCGGAAATAGCTGGATTACTACCTGATATTTCTGCAGATTTCTCTGATATTGACGAACTATAAAGTATCAAGTTATACAAAATGGATGATATTCGTCTGCAAAAGTTGATGGCCGATTCAGGAGTTGGCAGTAGAAGATTTTGTGAAATCTTGATCTCAGCCGGGAGAGTCTCTGTAAATGGTGTAGTCGTCACTGAACTTGGCTCTCGGGCAAAGGTTAGTGACGAAATTCGTGTTGACGGAGTGCTTGTACTCAAGCGTGAGCACACAGTTGTTGTGGCTCTGAACAAACCAGTGGGTGTGGTAAGCGCTATGAATGACCCCAAAAAGCGACATTTAGGACAATTCGTAAAGCAATATGAAGCACGACTATTCCACGTAGGACGCTTAGATGAAATGACTGAGGGACTCATAATTCTCACTAATGATGGAGATTTAGCGCAAAGGCTTTCCCACCCCAAGTTCGAAGTGCAAAAAACCTACATGGCCCAAGTTAGTGGGAAATTGGACTCCAAAACCATACGACAGTTGTTAGCCGGGGTTGAACTTGAAGATGGTTTGATTAAATGCGATCGAGCCATTTTGAAGGGAACATCTGGCCAAAGCAGCCTTGTGGAAGTCGTTCTCCACAGTGGCAGAAACAGGATTGTGCGCCGAATGATGGCCGCAGTAGGACACCCGGTTGAGCGATTAATTCGCACTCACATTGGAGGGTTGGGCTTGGATAGCTTGGCGCCAGGCGCCAGCAGGATCTTGACCGATCTCGAAATAAAGAGCTTGTCTCAAGATTTTGATTGTTAATTTCAATATAAAAT
>JAHEEQ010000311.1 GCA_024640585.1 Micrococcales bacterium | reverse complement strand
CTGAGCAACACCTGCTACAGCTTTGTGAACGACAAACTGGTGGTGCACGTGGCGTCCGTTCACCAATACGACGCGAAAGACAAAACCTACAAAACAGTGCCCGGCTCTGGTGGCGTGTCATCAGCCCCCAATGAAATAGAAGGCATCTATGCGTGGAATTGGGCACAAAACATTTGGGCCGACAGCTTGATGTGAGAATACTGAATATGAACATCTTCAAATACATCTCACATACATTCGTCGCCGTTTTGCTGGCAATGAACTTTGGCTTTGTGCATGCGCAAGACATCAAAGTTGTTTACCACGTGAACACTGGCGTAGACACCGCAGCTGCCATCTTGGGCAATGTACGCAACCATTTGAATGCGGACTCCACTGCCAAAATTGTGGTCGTCACACACGGCCCCGGCATTGACTTCTTGTTAGATGGCGCCAAAGACAACAAAGGCCGTGAGTTCAGTGGCATGGTGTCTGACCTGTCTGGCAAGGGCGTGCAATTTCGCGTCTGCAACAACACGCTGACTTCTCGCAACATTGACCCTAACAAAGTATCCATGGATGCCAAGATCGTTCCGTCAGGCGTAGCCGAAGTTGCCCGCTTACAAGCCAAAGAAGGTTATGTGTATCTCAAACCATAAGACTTAGATGCACAAATGACAAAGGGCCGCTATTGCGGCCCTCTGCCATAGATTGCTACATCAATCAATCGTGTGCAATATCACTGTCAATCGCAATTTGTGTGCAGATTGCACGGCACAAAGTGACCACGCGATCGTTGATGATGCGGTAGTAGATTTGCACACCTTCGCGACGGCGGCCCAGAATTTTGGCTTTGAACAGGGTGTTTAGATGCTGTGACATATTGGGTTGCGTGGTGTCGATTTCATCCAGCAACTGGCCCACGTTCTTTTCCTCGCTGCACAAACAGTTAATAATTTTCAAACGCATAGGCGCAGACATGACGCGGAACGTTTCTGCTGCAATCTCAAACATTAAATCGACATCAGCACTTTTTACTGATTTTGATAAGGCTTTAGAAGTGACACGGGTCTTTACGGTGCTAGCTTGAATTGAAGACTTGGTCACTTTGGTCGTTACTTTTTTCACGGCTTTCTTCTTGACGGCAACGGATTTTGTTGCTGGTTTAGCCTTGATCGAAGAGTTGCTTATTTTTTTAGACACCATGGTAATGAATACTTGTGAATTATCAACCAGCAGTTAGTTAGTATTGAAAAATTTAAAACTTAAAAGATATTTTCAACCAAAAGTACCAATTAAGGATTGAATAAATGCCTGTTAATCTTAAACAGCATTATTTTAGTACTTTTTGCCAGTTTGGTCATAAACCATATTTATGATGGGCAATATCCATGAGGATTTAAGTTCGTAAAATATGTTTTTACCTTTTCTTTTTGCATTAACAAAATTTTCTTTTCGCAAAACCGTAAGCTGCTGGGATAGTGTCGGTTGCGGGATATTTAGCGACACCTCAATTTCACCAACACATTTCTCACCTTTAGACAAAAATAAAACAATCATTAATCGGTCTGGGTTAGACATCACCTTGAACGATTTGCAGATTTGATCAGATGCATTAAGCATTTTAAGAATTGGAACAGCCTTCATACGCCCTTCGTCAACAGGTCAACAATGAATCTTACTTGTTTGTTAAAAAATTGTTCAATAACCGCTATAAAGTCTTTCATGGATACGACGTGTAGCAGTCCAAACAAGCCATAGAACAAAGGGAATTAATGCACCAGCAATTAGCTCAGGTTGAATATCTAAACCTGCGGCTTTGCCTGCTTTACCTGCATAAAGCAAAAGGCTCACAACGTAGTAAGAAATAGCAGCAATAGACAAACCCTCAACCGTGCTTTGCAAGCGGAGTTGTAACTCTTGCCCCTTGGTTAACTTTTCCAGTAACAAACGGTTTTGCTCTTCTGTAGCAATATCAACGCGGGTTCTTAACAAAGAACTCGCGCGATTTATACGCTCTGACAAAGAAGTAAGGCGTTGTGACGTTGCTGCAACAGTTGCCATAGCGGGCGACAAACGTCTTTTCATGAACTCACCTATTGTTTGAGTTCCAATAATTGGCGATTCTCGCAATTCGATAATACGTTCTGTTACAAGCTTCTCGTAAGCAGCAGTAGCTGAAAACCTATAAGCATGTTCAGCAGTCATACGCTCTACAGCAGCCGCCAATCCTACAAGTCGTGTCAGTAAGGCCTGATCGTCACAATCCTTGTGTTCTAAGGAGTCAATGATGTCAGATAACTCCTTCTCAGAATGTCCAAGTTGACTACTCACGATCTTCGCAATTGGTAGACCACGCAAAGCCATTAATCGATAAGTTTCTAACTCAAGCAATCGCTGTGAAATTCGACCCGCGCGACTCTTGCTTGTTCCGTGTGGGGCTAGAACAAGCATCCGTTCAAACCCACTTTCACGAAGCCTGAAATCCGTAGCAACTAGTGAATGCGCGGGATTACCCATACGTGATGCAATTACTGGTGAATCACCAATCCACTTACGAGCTTGTTCAAGTGCAAATTGAGGGTCCGCTAGATCCTCGTGGAGCATCACTAGTTTGATTGCAGAGAATGTTTTTCCTGGAATAGAAGTTAGCCAGCCTTGTGGCAACTTTAGGTGCGACAGCAATTCAGGCTCTTGAGATCCAAGTCCGGCATTCTCAGGTAAAGATTGAACTAGCGAATATCGAGTGAATTCAGTGTGACGCTCCCACTT
>JAHEEQ010000308.1 GCA_024640585.1 Micrococcales bacterium | reverse complement strand
TCGGCGGCGCTCCACCCATTACGAGTAAAGGCAACAATTGAAAGCTCTGGTTCGCGCAATAGTTCAAGATGTGGATGTTTGCGAACTAGTTCAGCTGCATCTCGCGCAATAGTTAATGTTTTTTCCATCGCTTCGGAATATGCATCGGTTCCATGAGCTGCCAAGGAAAACCAAAAAGGTAATCCGCGTGTGCGACGAGTTAAATTAATTGCATAATCACTTGGCGACCATTGATCATCTTTTAAAGTATCTAGATACGAAGCGTGTTGTGAATGCGTTTCTTTTGCTAAATCTGGATTGCGATAGACGAGTGCACAGGCATCAAATGGTGCGAACAACCATTTATGAGGATCAACAATAAAAGAATCGGCCTCTTCTACCCCATCAAAATCTTTGCGAACAGATGGAGCACATAAGGCTGCTAATCCATACGCACCGTCGACATGGAACCAAATTCCGCGATCGTGCGCCGCCTTTCCAACTCCTTTTAGATCATCAATAATTCCAAGGTTTGTTGTTCCTGAGGTTGCAACAACTGCAAAGACTCGGTTACTTGTAGTTGCATGTAATTGATCGATTGCTGCGGCAACAGTTTCGCCTTGCAACTTTCCATTTACATCAACAGCTACTTTTAAAACATCTACATCCATCACATTTGCAGCAGACTGGATTGAAGAATGCGCTTCTTCGCTACAGGCAATTACCCAACGCCCGGCGGGGGTGTGTTTCTTGCGTGCTTCTGCACGTGCAACAACTAGAGCAGAAAGGTTTCCTATTGTTCCACCTTGCACGAAAACACCACCGGCTGATGCTGGCAATCCTGCTAAATCAATGAGCCATTGAATCGCTTGGTTTTCAGCAAAGACTGCTCCTGCGCCTTCTTGCCACGAACCGCCATACAGGGCGCTAGCACCGACAACTAAGTCAAAAAGGTTTGCATACTCGCTGGGCGCTGATGGAATAAATGCAAGGTTGCGTGGATGATCAGTTGAAATACATGCCTTTGCTAATACATTTGTAAATACTTGAAGTGCTTGCTGTCCACCTAAACCCTTTGCAGTAATTGTGTTGCCAACTTCAGCAAATAAATCTTCAGCGGTGCGTGGACCATCAAGTGGAGGATCATCCTTTAAGCGCTCAAGGCTGTACTTCAAAACCTCTGCTGCTAAAGCTTCTACCTCTGGTGTGAACTCATGCATCCTTTTTAGCCTTCTTTACGATGTTTCGAAGCATAGTTGGAAATACAAATAGGTGAAAGGGAGAAACTGCATACCAATATAACTGGCCACCTAATCCACGTGGATTAAATGTTGCCTCTTGAACAATCTTTGTCATTCCATTTTCGCGAGTCACTGTAAATTCCAGCCACGCTTTTCCGGGCAAAACCATTTCTGCATACAACTTCAGGCGATGACCAGGATCTAACTCTTCTACTCGCCAAAAATCTAAACTTTCCCCAACGCGCAAGAAATCTGGATCACGACGTCCTCGTCGTAATCCAACTCCGCCAACTAAGAAGCGATCTAATACTCCACGAGCCCACCACAAAATATCTGAACCAAACCAACCGTTGTCTCCACCAATTCTTTCTACCTGACGCCAAACTTTTTCTGCAGGTACATCAGTAATACGTTCACGTCGATCACGCAAAACCATTTCACCAGCCCAGTCAGGGTCCCCTTGAGCCTTTTGCCATGGCGCTGTTGGCATAGTTGCATCAGACCAGCGTGTTTCAACGTTGTGTGTGGTGATCTTTGAAAGCGCTAACTGAATAGCGTTTTCTACATCAATTAAGCCCTCAGCAGGTTTCGGAATAAGGGCATCAATACTTTTTTTCGGATCTGCAACAACTTCACTTATTAATGAACCAACAAGTGGGCGGGCTAACGCGGTTGGCACTGGTGTTACCAAACCGATCCACAAACTTGATAATCCGGGTGTCAACACAGGAACTTTAATTATCCAACGTTTTTTCAAGCCAGATAACTTTGCAAACTTTTGCATCATGTCTGCATAGGAAAGAACTTCTGGCCCACCAATATCAAATACTTGATCGACCGGCTTTTCTAAATGTGCGGCACCTTTTAAGTAATACAAAACATCACGCACCGCAATTGGATGAGTTTTATTCATCACCCATTTTGGAGTTGTCATGATGGGAAGTCGGTGTGTTAAGTGACGTAACATTTCAAAACTTGCAGAGCCTGAGCCAATAATAATTCCTGCACGAAGCTCTAAAACAGGAACCGATGTTGTTGCTAAAGATTTTCCAGTCATCAATCGAGATGCCAAGTGCTTACTTATATTTGTATCATTGGCAATTCCGCCTAGATAAATAATTTGTGAAACACCTGCATGCTCTGCCGCTTGTGCAAAGTTGCGTGCCATCTCACTTTCTATTTCATCAAAGTGCGGTCCTAAATTAATTGAATGTAAAAGATAAAAAGCTGTATGAACCCCCGCTAATGCACGATCTAGATCGCTGGTATTTTCAGCGCTACCTTCGCAGATCTCTACCTGTGTGGCCCATGGTTGACCCAAAATCTTGTTTTTGTCGCGCACCAAGATTCGAACGTCGCTCTCGTCATCGACTAATGCACGTACTAACCGCCCACCTACGTATCCCGATGCACCTGTCACCAGATACTTGCGGTTTTGATTGGGCGTAGACATGTCGTGAAGCCTAGACTTACTCCATGGAAAAGACATCCCAAAAGCCCAAAGTAGTAATACTGGGTGCGGGTTTTGGCGGACTTACC
>JAHEEQ010000307.1 GCA_024640585.1 Micrococcales bacterium | reverse complement strand
TTCACTTACTCAATCGCAGTAGGTATTGGTGCAGGCTTCGTGACTCACGTTGTGCTCAAAGCAGCAACCGGTCGCGCGAAGGAAGTTCACGCATTGCTATGGCTAGTTGCTGCAGCTTTCGTAGTGTTCTTCGCAACCGATCCGATCACTCAGTTGCTCGGATAACATAAACAATAAGAACGGCTCGCAGGTTCGCCTGCGGGCCGTTTTCATTTATGACAGACTTGCGCGCATGACTCCAAAATTTCGTCGCGCTGTAACCCTTATTGTTTTATTTGGGATGTTTGCCGCAATAGTGCTGTCGCAGATTCCGCTATTTAATTAACTCTTTTGTTCTATCGGACGAATAAACAGCATCACGAGTCCAATCAGCAATACTGCTGGAACTAACAAAAATGCATTCTTAAGGCCAATTGCCTGGCTGATTGCACCCAACGCAAAGGGCAAGACAATTCCAGAACCACCTGTTGCATATGCTGCAACTGCACTCGCCTTATCGGGATTGTTGAAGCCAGCTGAAATGGCACGACCGATTGCAAGTGGCCAATGCATTCCAAAACCGAGTCCACATACTCCAAGCGCAATCAGCATCGTAATCCCGCTTGGCGAAGACCAAAAAAACCAAAAGAAAACTAGTGGGATGATGAAACCGATTTTCAATAGGAATTCATTAGACATCGAGCGACTTAAATAACTTATTACAGTCCGACTAATTATGTAGCCAATAGTTAGGGATGAAATTGCAGCTATAGATGCACCAGTATCTAGGCCACCTTGAATTTGCAAAAGTTTGGCACTCCAAAGCATCACCATTAATTCTGGACCGGCAGTTGTAATTAGCAATGCCCAAGCCCACCAGTAATCTTTTGAAAGTTTTCCTTGAAGCTCGGCATGTTCGTGTGCTTTTTGAACATTAAACGCCGAAAGCGACCCACGAAAAACTTCTAACAACAAAAACGCTATTAATGCAATCAACATTCCGAATCGCCAACCAAGACCGGTTCCGACTGCAAAACCCACAAAAAGTGGTCCGAGAATTCCGCCAATCGCGCCATAAGTGTTGGCTTCGGTAATCGCGGCGGTTGCGTATTGGTCGTGTTCTTGGTCTAAGAAACTTGAGATAGTTGAAACAACACCTGTTGAGGCAAGCCCAATCAAGAAACATGCAAAAACACTTATAACAAAAGTATTTGCCAAAACTAATTCCACAATTGCAATCATGAAAGTGATTGCCGAGATTCGCATTGTCAATCCGCGACCAAATCGTTTAGACAATTTTGGTGTTATGAATCCACCAAGGGCTGCCGCAAAAGACATGGCAGAGGTGTGAAGCGAAATCTGAACTGGAGTTAAGCCTTTTTCATCACCATACAGGACAAGACAAGGACCCAATATAAAGAAAAACCACCCGAAGGTTCCCATTTGTAAATAGGTAACCCAGGTGGTTTTCTGGCGGATTAAGGTCACCGCAAGTGATTCACAATCCAGTCAATGCTCTGAGTTAGTTTGCGAACATCTTCAGGATCTACTGCCGGGAACATTGCGATACGCAATTGGTTGCGACCAAGTTTGCGGTATGGATCTGTGTCAACAATTCCATTTGCGCGTAGTACTTTTGCGATCACATTTGCATCGATTGATTCATCGAAGTCGATGGTTCCAATAACTTGGCTTCGAAGCGCTTTGTCTTCAACAAATGGTGTTGCGACCGCACTGGCTTCAGCCCATGAATAAAGAATGTCTGAAGATTCTTTTGTGCGATTCACACACCAATCTAGTCCGCCATTTGCGTTAAACCAATCAATTTGTTCAGCCATCATCAAGATAGTTGCGAGTGCAGGTGTGTTGTATGTCTGGTCAAGAATTGAATTGTCAATCGCCGTTTGCAAATCCAAGAAAACTGGAATGTATCGCCCAGATTCTTTGATTTCCTTAACGCGTGCGATTGCACGAGGTGACATGATTGCGAACCAGATTCCACCATCAGACGCAAAGCACTTTTGAGGTGCAAAGTAATAAACATCAACTTCAGAAATATCTACTGGCAAACCACCAGCGCCAGAAGTTGCATCGATTACGACTAATGCGTCTTCATCAATTCCCGCTGGACGTTTGATAGCGACAGCAACTCCAGTTGAAGTTTCGTTGTGTGGGGTTGCGTAAAGATCAATACCTTTGGTTGGTTCAAATGTTGGGGCAGTTCCAGGCTCTGATTTGATGACGACTGGTTCGCCGACGAATGGTGCGTCTTTGGCAGCTGTTGCGAACTTGGATCCGAATTCGCCGAAGGTAAGGAACTGACCTTTGTCGCGAAGGAGTGAGAAAACTGCAACTTCCCAAAATGCTGTTGAACCACCATTTCCGAGGACAACTTCATAACCCTCTGGAAGATTGAAAAGTGCCTTCAAACCATTTCGAACTCGACCGACCTGGGATTTAACAGTCTTTTGGCGGTGGCTAGTTCCCATAATGTTGACACCTGAGCGACTCAAGGCAGAAATTTGCTCTGGGCGAACCTTGCTAGGTCCGGCGCCAAAGCGGCCATCTGCAGGTTTAAGTTCAGCTGGAATGATGAGATCTATAGTTTCGCTCACAGTAAATCCTTTAGTAGGGGTGCGGTGAGCGAAGTTTACGTGAGAGCATGATTGGCTCATGAGTGACTATCAAAAGCTACGGGTTGAATACACAAATCAGACGCTTAATGAGTTGGATTTAGCCAAAAACCCACTTGAGCAGTTCCAAAACTGGATGATTGACGCGAA
>JAHEEQ010000305.1 GCA_024640585.1 Micrococcales bacterium | reverse complement strand
CAACTCAAAGAAATCAAATTCCAACGAATCAAGAATGGCACGGGCAGTTCTTTGTTCTGGTGGCAACTTTGCCCAATTATTGAAGGCCAGTTGAGCATTACGAAAAATATCTTCAACAGATTTATTTGTTCGTAGCTTCTTAGTAAGATTCTCAGAGTCACCTTCATATGCCAATGCAAGCTGATTACGCAAGTCATTGAAGCGGTTGTTTACTGGTGTTGCAGACAACATCAAAACCTTAGTCTTCACGCCTTGGCGTATGACTTGGTTCATGAGCTTTTGATAGCGTGTCTCTTTACCTTTGTATGCATCGTTGTTTCTGAAGTTATGTGATTCGTCAATCACGACAAGGTCATAGTTACCCCAGTTAATGCGATTAAGTGGCGTTCCAAAAGATTCGCCTGATGTTCTACTCAAATCAGTGTGTGCAAGCACATCATAATTAAAACGATCACTCGCAAAGATATTGGTCTTGAGATTGCGGTTGTAGTTCAACCAGTTATCAGCCAGTTTCTTTGGACACAGAACAAGTACTGACTTGTTTCTTAACTCGTAGTACTTGACTACAGCCAATGCAGTAAAGGTTTTACCCAAGCCAACGCTATCCGCAAGAATGCAGCCGTTGTATGTTTCTAGCTTGTTGATGATTCCTGTTGCTGCATCTTTTTGGTAGTTAAAGAGCTTTTTCCAAATCAGTGTTTCTTGATAGCCAGTTCTATCGTTTGGCAATACATCTTCATCTAGCTCCTCCAAAAACTCATTGAAGATGTTGTAAAGCATCAAAAAGTAAATTCGCTCAGGTGAGTTTTCTTGGTAAACGGATGCAATGTGCTCACAAATTTGCTCTGTTACATCAACAACCTTTTCTTGGTCGTTCCAAATCTGTTCAAACAGCGTTAGGTATGTACTGGTAAAAGAAGCGTTATCCATCTTGTTTACAAGATTGGAAACGGCATTGCCTTGTTGATAGCCTAAATCCACTGCTGTAAAGCCATGCAATGGCATATACGCAGTATCAGCTGCACTTGACTGCACACATGCAAATTGCTGCATGGGAGCTTTTGACTTATTAGATTTGAACGTAGCTTTACGACTTAGCCAATCTGCACATTCCTTTGCAATAGCACGTTGGTTCAGCCTGTTACGCAACTGGATTTCAAATTCTGTACCGTACAGACTCTTTTCACGGTCCAGTTTAGGAATGTGAAACTCCCTACGCTCCTTTGTCACCTTGTCCGTAACCTCATCAGGCACAAAAGTAGGCGCAGTAAAAATGAACTGAAGACTATCTACCTTCTCTAGTTCTTGCTTCAATGCCTCGTAGGCATAAATAGAAAAGCAGGATGCTGCAATCTTCAGCCTTGAATCAGGCTTGATGGATTGTTTTAAATCATCGCCAAGTAGACGATTGATGTTATCTAGTAGCTCCATGCTTCCTCTTTTGAGTTGGCTTGCTAGACTGTTCTACCTTGCTCACGATAGCTTTCATGTGTTGACGAAGCACTTGAGCTGCTGGAACATCCATTTTTTGACAAGCTGCAACAAAAGCATCCCTTAGCTCCTGTTCAACTCGTATTCGCATTCCAGCGTCTTTCATAGCGCCTCCGTGTTTCCAATGTGTATCCACTCTATCACATAGCAACAGGTGGGTATTGACGCAAAATCACCAGCCCTCATCTGTAAGTAACTGGGCTAAAAAAACTGCGCGGGTAAAAAATTTGGGTGCAAAACCCAATTCAGCCCTAACAAGCAGACCTGCGTACAAGCCCTACAAGCAGCGCAACGCCCAGTCCAGCTACCCAAGCCTATCCGCGAAGCATAAAACGCTTGTATGGCTGTAACTTGCAATTTGCAAGTTGGGCAGTGGAATGTGGCGCATGTGCCACGCCTAACCAGCTAAATATCACTGTATGCGTTTTATGCAAAACCCACACAGTCGCGCTAAGTCGTTGCTAGCGTTGAGGAAATTTAGAGGTAGGAATTTTGAACACACGAAAACATACTAAATGCACTTTTTCCAACACAGTAAAGGAAGTGCAAATGGCAAAACAAGCAAAAACGTTAAACGAGCGCGAGCTACAAAAGCTGCTGGATTTCGTTTCCAAAACCAAAAACCCAAAACGTAACCGCGCAATTTTCCTGCTCACGTACTTGGCTGGGCTACGAATTGGCGAAGTTGCTGCGCTGCGTGTGTGTGATGTGCTTGCAAGCGATGGTGCTGTTCGCAGTCAGTTCACGCTTAACCCAGACCAAACAAAGGGCAGTGACAGTCGTACAGTCCTGCTTAGCCAACGTATGCAAAGTGAGCTTGCTGCTTACGTCCAATCAATTCGTGTACGCAACGTCAAGCAACCATTGTTTGCCACACAGCGCAACGAGGGTTTTACTGCTAGCTCGTTAGCGCAAGTGGTGAACGGCATTTACAAGAAAGCAGGCTTTGATGACTGTACTAGCCATTCAGGTCGCCGCAGCTTTGCGACACGTGCTAGCAGTTTGGGCATCAGTATGCGTGTGCTGCAAAAGCTGATGGGACACAAAAACATCCAAACCACCTCTGTTTACATTTACGCGAGCGATGACATGCTGCGTAATGCGGTTGAACTTATCTAAAACTGCCCACTCATTTTTTGCTATTTAATGTATGCAAAAAACGAGTGAGTTGGTCGCCGTGTTTGCTGCCATCATCAATAGCCCTCAAAACATCCAGCTTTTCTAATCCTTTTTTTGTTTCAGTCGGTGAGAAGTCATCAGCTAACATTTGCT
>JAHEEQ010000304.1 GCA_024640585.1 Micrococcales bacterium | reverse complement strand
GCTCAATCTTCTGGTCCGCCTTGTAGGCCGCAGCCCACCTGGCCGCCAAATCGGGCAGCGGCTCCTTCACGCCTAGGCTCTTCACCCCGTCTTGCATCACCATGTGCACATACTCGTCCACCGGCACCAAGGCCAGCAAATCTTTGACGCCCGCCGCTTGCACCGCTTGCTGCGCCTGCGCACTGGCCCTTACCTTAGAGCGTCCATTGGCACGCTCTATCTTGAACAACTGATTCAAGCCACTCACAGGCGCCCGCACCGACTTGTCGGGCATCATCAAAAAACACTTGACCGTGGCCTGTGGCAACAAAGACCGCAGCACAAACGCTTGAAAGGCCACGTCTTCAATGTAGGGGCGCATGTCGGACAGCAAGTCGCCACGGGCACCCACAATTTCTGGGGCGCTTGAGTTGTAAGACTTGGCCTTGACCTCAATGAGTTGAAAGTGATTGCCGTCTTTGACCAAAATGTCGACGCGCACCAAATAGTCGTTGAAGCGAATGGCAGGCTCAAACAACACCACTTGGTCTTGCTTTAACAAGGCTTGGGTTTGCGCTTCGGCTTCTGCGCTGTTGAGGGAAGAAATTTCAATGCCAGCGGGATAGAAACACTTGGCCAACTCGCCCACCTGGTAGCCCCCATCGGCCAGCATGGCCAGGAAGCTGTCTTCTTGCTTGAGGTTTCGGTAGAGATGCGGCTTGCCGGTGTAGAAGAGCTTGGTGGGGCACTCTGCGGCTAGTTTGAAGCGGGATTTGGTTAGGTAACGCATCAATATAGTCTAAATAATATTTAAAAAACGAAACAAAAAGTTGTCGCAGAGCCCTTGGTATTTACTTAATCAATTTGATCTCATATCAATTAACATTCTAGAAAGTCAATTCTTACTTAAAACAGAAACATGAGCGCAAGAATCATTAAGAAATATCCTAATCGTAGACTTTACGATGAAACCAATTCGAAGTACGTTAATTTTGGCGAGCTAAAAGATTTGCTATTAACTGGTGAAAGTTTCAAAGTGATTGTTGATAAAACAGGTGAAGATCAAACATCAAAAGTCCTGTTGCAAATTTTTCTCGATTTGGAACTCAGTGGAAAATATTTATTTTCCGATCAAGCATTGCGCTCGTTAATTATTTTGAATAACAGTTCCTACAGAAATGTTATGAATACGTTTATGAGAAATCTACCGGCTATTTAATGTGTTTTACATAATATATAGATACTACTTTTTGTAAAATCTTGGAGTGCAATTTGAACGCAGGTTTAGCTTGGTACGTCAAAGATCGTGATGCCTTTATCAAAGAAACAATTGAAGTTGTAGTCGGTCAACTAGCAAATGGTGCCGCGTCAGAAGGTTTGCATATCGAACAAGAGCAACACGAAGAGTGGCGATCAAGTGTTGGCTTACTTCAACGTGAACTTAAGGACAATTCACACGAAATTGAACTCCTTAAATCAGCACTTTCCTCTTCGGATCTATTTGCATTTCGCTATGTGATCCTCGAATTTGATTTTCGTAGACGTGGTCTTCGAATGGACTGCGTGCTTCTTGGCGATGGAGTCATTGCAATTATCGAGTTCAAAAGAAATAAATTGAACGCTGCTGACCGTGAGCAGGTCACAAACTATGCTGTGAACCTTGTCGAGTTTCACGAAGAAACACAGAGAGTAGTGAATGATGAGCTAACTATCATCGTCCCAATACTGACATTAACAACAGCAACTAAAAGCAAGCAATCTGAATTCAGAAATGATTTTTTGCGTAAGCCCTGGAGCTGTGTCTTATCACACCCATTGGAATGTGACGGCACAACTTTAAGTTCAGCGCTTCGCTTTGCCTTACAACAGCGACATTCCAGTTTACCTATTGACTGTAGCCGTTGGTTATCTTCTCGATTTGCACCTTCCTCCTCAATACTTGATGCCGCGATTTCACTTTATGGGCAACATGAAGTAACTTCGATTTCAGCGCATGCAGCACCAGTTGAAATGATCGAAGATTGCGCAGAGGAAGTTGCTAATCTTGCAATCAAGTCAAAACAAGATGGGATAAATAGGATCATTTTCGTTTCCGGTGCTCCCGGTGCAGGTAAGACTCTTGTTGGGCTTAAGCTTGCGTTTGATAAACGAATACACAATGATGCAGTCTTTGTAACGGGCAACAGCCCATTAGTGGAAGTATTGGGTGAAGCTCTAAAGGGAGCTTATCGAAGCCAAAATAGAAAAACAATAAATGCGATTACATCAAGCGGATATGCACACAAAGATGCCTCGCGAGTAATTAGCATGTCTACATTTAAATTGGTCAAAGCACATGCTTTTCTTGGAGAGCGTGGAAAGCACCTAACTAGCGCAGACGGTCGTGTAGTCATTTTTGATGAAGCACAAAGAACGTACAGTAAAGGGCGTCAAGTATTACGAAAGCCCCTAGCTGATGATGAAGCTCAATTGATTCTTGAATCACTAGAAAAAACTCATCCCCGTGGAGCAGTATTAGTTGCACTGATTGGACACAACCAAGCCATTAATAATGGCGAGATGGGTATTAAAGCTTGGTTTACCGCTGCAGAAAGATGTGGATGGCGTTTTGCTATTGATGACGATACTCTCGATTTAGATGAAGTATCTTCAAGTGGTAATTGGAGAAATCACCACCTTCGCGATAAATTTAAAAACGGTCATCTTCCTCATTCCATGAGATATTACCGAAATGGCGACCTTGAAAAATGGGCAGATTTTTTACTTAATGAGCAGTATGAAAATG
>JAHEEQ010000144.1 GCA_024640585.1 Micrococcales bacterium | reverse complement strand
CCTTGAAAACTTTCCATTTGAACAAGCATCTCATTGACAGCGCTAATTTCCCAACTATGGCGCGCATTTTCGCGGGAACGCAAAAAACTGTCGGCCTCATCCAAAATTAGCACTGAACCATTGGCGGTAGACTCTTTGAACATATCGGCCATACGCTCTTCTGTTTCACCAACATACTTACCCAGAATATCTGAAGCACGTTTGAGCAATACGGGCTTATCCAATTGCGAGGCTACATACTGAGCAAACGCTGACTTTCCAGTCCCAGCTGGGCCAAAGAGACACAAACGACCTTCTTCAGTTGAACGCAAACCCTCGACAACCTGATGCAAGTTACAGTCCGCATTAGTTGCGTCAAGTTGATAGCCCACCTTCCCTGCTTTTTGTGGATTACGACGCAAGCTGTACTTCTGCACTTTCAATGCAGACTCAATGACATCTTCCAATAATTCTTCAGGTGTACCGTCTGCGCCTGCCGCATTCATAGAGCTAGCAACTTTTGCAGCACGAGACATCAATCCGGGAGTAAGTTTCTCGTTTGAAGCCATGTCATCACACCATTGCTGCGAAACATTGAGAACCTTTGTGAATTGCGCAAGCATCGCTGATCGAACGCGCGCAGGCGGGATGTCCATCTCCAAGTGATAGTCAAATCGACGCAAATGAGCGGGATCCAGAAAACGAATGTTGTTCGTGACCCAGATAGCAGGTACTGCGTTTTGCTCAAGCAACTGATTAAACCAACCCTTTTGCCCTGTGCGATTTCCACGGCTAGTTGAGAAATCAAAGTCATCATTACGACCATTTGAATTGATGTCTTCAATTTCATCAAAAACGATCAAGGCATTCTTGCGTTCAGCCAAAATACGCTGGGAAAGACGATAGGCAGAAAGACGATTTGAACCACTAATGCGATCACCTTGACGATTCTCAACTGCGACTTCGAAAAGCTCAGCATTAATTGCTTTAGCAATCGTTCGTGCACACATAGTCTTTCCAGTACCAGGAGCACCATAAATCAAGATATTTACTCCACCTGCCCCATGTGTCATGGATGAACTCAGATATGTCGTAAGACGTTGAAGTTTGAGTTTCAGGTGATCAAAGCGGTCAATCCCCAATTCGGCAGTTGGTGCAACTACAAAATTATCAGCAAACAGATTGAACGGATTCTCTTGGTCTACGATCAAGCGGTCAGCAAGACCCTCAATTAGTTCGACCTTATTGCAAAAATCATAGCAATTCGTTTCATCAATTGAAATCAACCCCGAACGGGCCAAGCCTGACGTCGCAGAAAAAGCCTTTTGAACATGGGGCAATGGAATTTCGAGCAAAACTGACAAAACATTCAAGACACGCGAGGTGTTCATAGCACCAAGCGCCGCCATTGTTTGTCGCAAGTAAACGCTCTGACGCTCCAAGACGCAAAAGAAAAGGATTTTTTGCTCATCTTCGTTCAAATTGAGTTGATCTGTAAGCCACGAAATGTTCTTCATCAATGCACAAGTAGAGGCCTCTGGCAACGTTGAGACAACAATCTCACAATGTTTTTTCTTCAACTCCGCAAGAACTTTACTTTGCTCGTATTCAAGTTCAAGGTTTACATTCAAACCTAGTGAGCGGATCAAACCAGGCTCTGAACAATGCTCATGGTGGAGGATCGAACTGTGAACACCCAATTCGATCAACGCACGCAATGTCCACTTTTGGCAATAGATTGCAAACTCTGGGGCGAGTTGCTCTCCCTCAGTTGAATTTGGAGTTGAGTCGAACGGGAAAATGCTACGGGAACGGCGGCGCTTCATGGGAACCTCATGAGAAAAGAAAACCCCTCTCCCAAAGGAGATAGGATTCAAAAAAACCGGAAAACTACTGGGGCTTACCCCGCTCTACTGATAGCTTTATCAGGAGTTATGAACAGGGCATCTGCGTGTCGTTTGAAAAAAACGAACGTTCCTGCTATGCATAGCGATATAAAACTGCGAGTGAGTTGTTTGCATATCAGGAGCCCTGTTAAGAAATGACAATGTTGTCTGATGGTTTGATTTTATCAAAATCACTATTTATTGTCAAGTTTTGCGATCTTGCGCAGGGGCTGCGCCTACAAATGGAACAAGTTTTTTTAAAACGCTGAGTTGTAGTCTTCATTAAAGGGCTGACCATCTTGCTCTGCGGCTTTCAATAAAGCATCTGCGATGGGAAAACGCGTTTGACCAGCAGATCACGCTCCTCGCCAAAATCACGGAAGGTTGAAGATAGAAAGATACGAATCGTGCGGGATTCACGCATGTCAATAACTACCGCTCAGAGGACGATACCCCTTTCTTGCTACAATGCTGGACTGATTTTGATAGCCACAAATCTGAATTGATTTTTCAAGATCTGTATTGCCAACACGGCCTTTGGGCCATCGGTGCGTAGCAATCATGTCTTTAAATGGAACGTTAATCGTTACCCCGTTGCCGTCTGTATAACTCACTCTGGAAATGCAATCTGCCTTCAACCACTCGCGAGTCGAAAATGTGGTGTCAGCATTTGGCAGGGGTTTGAACATCATATTCAAAACATTTCCATAAACAGAAAAGCATTTATATCGTTCCGAAGAAGCATGCATGCCCTGCAACTTGTTGCATTTAAATTCAATAGAATTCAAATTGACACAATATTCGTTTTGATCTTTTCCTGAACATACTTGGATTGGTTGCTTGGAATCAATAAATGGGTCCCACAAAGACAATCTTACAAGGCCATTCTCTCGCTTGGGAGCGCCAGGATACCGACGCCAATCAAAATAGTAAGCAGACTTCTGGAGCGAGAGTGATACAGGCTCTTCTAAAAAATATGTGTAGTCAATAACAACAGGACTTTTTTCGATGTCAACAAGCCTAAATTCACTAATCACTTTATTAGCAACACTCGATTTTGAATAACGATCAGCTTCATCCGAGTAATAAGGCATGTCTTGGTTGGGTAGTGCAAACAAAAATAAGTCCTCAAAAAAAGGCGCCATCTTCTCTTGGCTGTAAGAATCTACCTGTGAGCCACCTCGAAGTTGATCGACATAAAAAGCAAGAAAGTCGCCGTTAGAAGTTGTCTCATCTACCACCTTATGTAAGTTAAAAAAGAAAAGCCATTCCGTCCAGGTATAACCGCGGTAGTCCTCTTGATAGGGTTTTTCCATCTTTAGCAATTGAAATGCAAGTGGTGGAAACTGCCTAGCAGCAGCTAACCACATAGATACGCTGCCTATTTTTTTGTACTCGAAATCTTGTTCACGACCTGGATCCACCATTAGTAACTGCGCATACAGATAGGATGGCATTGGCATTTTGTTTTTTAACTTTTGATCCACAAAAAATCGTGCGCCCTTGATTCCATAAAGACGTCTTGCTAGTGTTACAACGTCAGCAATCGGATCAGCCATCTGAAGAGAATATGAAAATAACTTCTCATAGGATTGAGACGCCAAATCAAACTCACCACGTTGCGCCAATACACGGGCGTTGTGATAGATCTCTGCATAGGTTTTTGGGTTATCCACCAATCCTCCTCGATTGCCCAGTGAGCGAATTTCAGCCGAAATAGCTTTAAGCGCATCGATTGACTGCTTCTCCATCCGGCGCATATCTTCTCGAATTGCGGTGGTGTCTTGACGGATAGCTGTTACGTCTATGCTTATAGCCTTGATTTGGGCTGAAACCTCCTCAAGTTGAGACATAGCGCTGCCAAACTCCAAGCGAGAAATAGCTTCCCCCATACCTTGCGACATTGATTTGGCAACCTCTTTCGCACCAGCAGGTGTAGAAGAAGTTTTTGCAACCATACCGTTAAGTTCATCCACCCGATCTACCAAACTTTCAAAATCACGACGATTGGCAGACTCCCCTCGTTTGGACGATCGTTCCATTTCCTTGGCAAGATTCAACAGCATTTGTGCCTGCCGTTCATCACTCAAGTTTCTCCCTAAGCCATTCAAGCCTTTCACCAACTTGGACAAGGATTGAATTTGCTGCTGTTGAGATCCTAAAAGTTTAGTGACATCAGAAAGCTGTTGCGACAGCTGCGGAACTTTGGCGGCGAAAGCAGAGCAAATTTGAATTGTTCCATTTCGATCTGGTAAACGAATGACGCCTTCATCGCAGCCAGCAGGCTGAGCCCATGATGATAAGAAAAGCATCAGAAGGCAAACCAAAATACCTAACTTAGGAAGTGATTGGCTGAAGTGTGTGATTTTCACAGCGCAATGGGGGTGGGAAATATTGATATTCATTTTCAGTTTACTCATCATTAAGGCCACAAAACGCGTTTCCGATCACAGAAATGATATTATTTTGTAATAAATAATTGAATCTAGCAACAGTTTATTTCATTCAAAAAATCTAATCACAACGAATCGTACAGGGTTCAAAAATTTAATGCAAATATACAAATAAAATTTTATATAATCATAATAACATATATACTAACAAAAATACCTTAATCCGGACCGAAAAATGAATGCTTGCTTAAAAATATAGAAATTACAGCAATTCAAAAAAGATCTAAATTCTGTAGCTTAAAAAATACCATGCAACAACAAACAAGTAAAACCGTTTTCATAAGTCATGCAAGCAAAAACTTTAGGCTAGCAGATGAGTTACGACAACTAATAGAAGAGCGCAATATCTCCTGTTGGATTGCGCCTAGAGACATACGACCAGGGGCATCTTATGGAGAGGAGATTGCAAGAGCAATCGAGCATTGCAGTGCAGTAGTATTTGTAATGACAGAAGATGCCAATCAATCACGTGCTGTTGCTAATGAATTAGAAATTGCCTTTCGACACCAACGTTTGATTATCCCTATCAGACTTAATAAAATTGAACCTGCTCAAAGTCTTAAATTCTTTGTATCAAATGCTCAATGGGTAGATGCAATTTATTCACCATTGAAAAAACGTGCTGGTGTTATAGTAAATATCATCAATGCAGTTATTAATAACGCGCCGATTCCAGTCCCGATAGATGAAAATAAAACATTACTTGGTTCAATTGAACGCGGACTTGAAGGGTTGATTCGTTATAAAATACTAACTTTGATTTTCGCTTTTGGCACAATTTCTCTTATTACAACAGCCTCATTGTTCAATTCCTCTAAAACGCTGTCACACATTGAAGCAGATAAGAGTCAAATTCAGTTAGACCCAACTACTTTTGGACACGTAGTTTTATCACTAGCAAATGAAAACAGCGGTAATTGCAAAAAAAATGAAATAAATTTGCAAGCAACAGTCTATGTCAATCTTCACGATCCGCAAAGAGCAGGTTTCGAACTTCATTCAAGACGTGTCTCAGGAAGCGGTGAAACTTCACGTATTGATCTTTCAAAAATTCACCCCTACAAATCAGCTGATGTTCAAATGACAACTATTTGTATACCTGAAAAAACATCTCGCATCACATTTTGTATGTCTGCTGAACATCCGAACCTAGGAAGCCGTTATGCAGCGAAGTGGACTTACAAAGTCCTAAAAGAACAAAACGATGTAACAGTTTCTCGAGAGATCGAACCAAAAATGTACGGTTTGGATTTGGCGAGTTGCGAAGTTAATCAACTTTGATCCCAAATCTCACTGCGATTTCGATCATTTCAGATTGATCAACAATCGGATCCCAAAGCAGTCGCTCTGCGACAGCTTCGACAAAACCTCTATTGCGCTTCAGGGTCTCGATCACGTGATGGTATTGCTCATTTAGGAAATGGCGCACTTCTTTGCTTATTCGGTCATACTGAATGGGATCGACCTCTCCGGACCTCAACACCGCAAGATTGGATGAAGCTATGTCTGAGGTCATCATTTCGGGATGGAATCCAGAATATGCAAACAGGCTAAAGCACATTCGACTCACTGCCGCCAGATCTGAATTCGCACCAGAACTTACATTTGCGCTTCCAAAAAAAAGATCTTCAGCGGCTCGTCCAGCAAGGCAAATTCTTGCTTTCAAAAGCATGTTGTTGAAAGTAAAGTCTTCCAACTTGTCGTAGTAAGCCAGTGATTCGAAGACGACACCTAAAAAGTTTTTCGAAGGAACGACTGTGGCGTAGTCAGGGATGTTTTGCCCTTCCGACGCAATGATGGCGATGCATGCATGTCCTGCTTCATGAATTGCAGTTTTTCTCTTAGCAGATGCCTCGGCCATCGAAGGATCGGGGCGGGCATGTTCAACAACGCCCCGCAGTGCAAAATTTGCAAGGTCATTGAAGTTGATTTTTCTTGACTCAGATTTTGCCAACCGCTTGATTCTTAAAACCAATAAGTCTTGCTGGTCGGATTCTTCAAACTCGGATTGAAGGAGCAAACCAATTTTCTTTTGCGAATTTTTCAACGTTTGCTCGTCAAAAAAATCATGGCCTACTTTGGATAAAAATTTTGCACCTAGAAACTCTGCATTAGGTTTATCCGTCGTAAAAATTCGATCAAATACCCCGACTTTTTTAAGCTCCCTGCACATCAATCGCTCAGAGTTGGCAGCTGTCACCACGACCACAGGGTTCTTCAGATCAAATTTAAGCAAATCTGCGTGCAGTGATTTTGAAAAACTAGTTTCATCGCTGTCAAAGGGACTAAAAATTGTCGGATCTGGGTTGGATGCCATCCAATCACCGGGCTCAAGGAATACAAGTGCAGGCGCATGCACCTGAAACTTTGAGCGAATATCTGGAACCAAGTCCGACACATGAGACGCGGGCACCTCAAAAAAACTCATGCCTGCATCAGAGGCAATCTTGTTTAAAAGATCTACCGCTGTCGCTTGTTGGTCAGAAATAACCAAGACACCACGGCCGGCCAAATCCCAAGCCCCCTGATCCTGTAGCGCAATAGCGATCTTTAGCTCCCTGGCCCATTCGATAAAAATCTCAGGTGAGTAGAAGTCACCCCACTCTGCTGCTTTGGGCTGAGCTTGCCATGCATGGAGGGCAGAAGTCGAGCTTTCAGCCAGCTCTAACTTTTCATTAGAGGCGTTGTTGGAATTTTCAAATGAAAAAAGCCGCGTTAAAAGAGACATATCAATTATTACAAGTTGTATGTGATGTTACTTTTGGTTCAAGGGCTCCACCACTTGCCACCCTTGATTGAGTTTGAAGAATTGGTAATCGACAATTTTTCTTGTCTTTGGAATCCCCCCAAGCATTGCACTTAGGCCGTCTTTCTTATTGACAAACTCGAAGTCAACCAACACCTGACAGGTAACCTTTTTATTTGCAATTGGACCACACGAGACCTTCTCTATTTCATTAATCCGCAATTGATCAATCCCAAGTACGTCACCTAGATTGACGCCTAAAAAGGTTTTTTCAATCAAGGGTGATGTGTCTTCTTTGATCGATAACGTAATGATTTTTTTGACTTCTTCCTCGCTTGGCTCTCGCGTGCAACCTGTCAGAAATGCAGCATAAACAATAAAAAATAAAGTCACTATTGAGATTTTCATCGTCTGATCTTTTTCACGAATTTATAGTGGCTTAGGACGGTCAGATGAATAGATATAGTCAGAAATTTCGGCCATTTTCTTATCGTTTGCATTCGCTGCATGTTGATGAATACCCGTCAACTCTTGATCGACTTTATCAATCGCTTTGTTGTAACGTAATTCAGCTTCATGAAACTTATCAACGGGGATCCTGTTCCCAAGACTATCAAAAACATAGTCTGCCTCGAGCTCAATGCCAGCATTTGCAATCAGCAAGCGATCGCCCTCAATGATGGCAAAGTCGTAGGCACTTGGTTGGGAAAGCATGCGTGCAATCCCGGGTGTTGCTTGCAAAAACATCACAGACAAGATAATTAACCATGAGAAAAATGGTTCAGACTCAAAGCCGACACGACTTCGATACAAGAAGCCAGTTTTTTGATATAACTTGACCTGCTCTTGCACTTTGACGATTTGAACTGCAGTTAATTGACTCTCGTATTGCAATTTCAGCTTTTCTATTTGTGTTAATTTTCGACTGTTGTCTAAACTATCGCCAAGTGAAGTTAACTTGGTTTTGAGTAACTGTAGACAGGCCAAAAGATCAAGCTGACATTCTGGACTTACATCCGGTAATTCAGTGAGTAGCTCGGTCTTTTCAGTGGTGGTTCTGCCCAATTCGTCCCATCGATTGACCAATTGAATGAACTCAGCAGCGCGGCTTTTAGCAAAGTCATCCACCTTTAAATCAGAGGAATCCCGATTGGCGTAGATCGCAGCTTCAATACTTGGCGACAAGACAAGTGTTTGAAGTGGAACGCCAACCGCTATTGACATCATAGCCGACAGCAAAATACCCACGAAACCAGAGGCCAGACGTTTGCCACCGCCATCTAATCTGATGAGTACAGAGTTGCTGATGGTGAGAACGAATCTTTGTAGATTTAAAAAAATAAGCGTGACGATCATTGCCAAAACGAAGCATATGAGCCAAGGAGAAATTGCACCCCATTGAAATGTCGGCAAATTTGGATAGAGAATTTGAAAGAAAGCGTAACTGAATGAGAAAAGTGTCAAGCAGGTCATCGTGAACATGGCCAACCCAATGGATGTGTATTTCCTGCGTTCAGAAATATAGGGGCCCTCTTTCGTCCGAAAGTCATCTTGGCTGTCTACGCCGCACAAGAACCAAAATATTTTTCTTAACGGGTTGAGTTGTGTTTTCACTTGTGCCCCGCTCACTCTTGTTTTTGAAGTTTGCTGACAAGCTCAGCCCACGATGCTTGGTCATTCACTGCCACTAATTTCTTTGTGGCTTGAACTTCCTCATGAGATCGGTAGAAATTGGCGCTTTGATCCCATCTCTCAAAAATTTGAGTTGGTACGATTTGCTGATCTTGCAAGCTCATTTGCACTTTATGGCTCATTCCATCAAATGTAGCTTTGGCGAACGTGCGGGCTTCAATATGCCTTATTTTTTCATAGTCTTTTAGCGGCGATAGCCAAACCACATCGCGCATAAAGTCACCGATCACCAATATCACCACGATGGTCAATGAAAGAAAAAATGCCATCAATTTTGATTGCCATAACAATTGCCATCGATCGGTCAAAACGCCTGACGCTTCGATGGCTTCTCTATAAGCTGTCACCTGCAAAGGCACACTTTGTGAAAACGCTTTTTCTAGCGTCCTCTTTCTCGTGTCTAAGTAACGAATATTTGCACTTAAACATTGCTGCTGGCTTTCTACCCCCCCTGTTCGACACGTATCAGTGACAGGTACATCATTCACAGCAACAACGGATTGCTCAACAAATTTAGGCGCCAATGATTGAGCCAATGGCTGAGCCAATCTAAAATCAGCATCTTGTATTGAGACAGTGCTCACTGGTTTTTGCTGATCACCGGTCGACTGACTGACATCTCGTGTGATGTAGGTGATAACTTTTGAAAAATCTTCTTGTTTGGGGAAGTTACGTAGCACCGCTTCCGTAAACGGACTATTTTTCCCATCACCGTCAGAAGCCTTTTTTCCTGGGGCAGCAGCGAGCATGATGACGGTATTCCTTGATTGGTCTGCCTCAATCTTGGCCAAGCCCTGCTCAGTTGAACCAATAAAATCTCGACAGGCGTCCAGCATGACTAAATTTAGCTGTGGCGTTCTTGCATCGATCTTTTCTACATAATCATTTGCATCGATACCGTAGGCTCTCAGTGCCTGAACAGAAAGGAACGGCGGGAAGTCGAAAGGAATAATGTAGTTTCGGCCCTTGAATTGCAATCCATGGCCTGCGTAAAAGACGAGACTGATATCCCCCGCATTGAGATGCTGCGTGTGATTAATCAATTTCTCAAGTATTTGATCGCGTCGCTCATCCAAGGACTCCACGACGTCAAATCCTAGACCTTGAAGCATTTTCTTCATGGCTTTGACATCATTTTTTGGATTGGGTAACTTCAGTTGATTTCTGTAATCAGACCCACCGATTAGCAACGCTTTCCGATTATTTTTAACCTCAGAACTTGTCAGAGATTTGATACTTGAAGATGAGGCGTTAACCGGCAACCTTGTCAGGCTATCACTGAGCCTGATGATCTCAAGCGTTTGCTCATCCATACGCGCTTTGAGTTCGCTTTGTTTTGCAAGTTCAAAGTAATTCACTTTGAGATCAATGCGCTCTTTCAACTCTTTTTCATGGCTAGATTGGGTCACTAGCAGCGCGAGTGGTTGGGAAAAAGCCATCGCCATCAAAGTAATCAGGACTAATCGCACGCGCGATGGACGCCACACGGACAGTCCATCGGGGTGCTGATGCAATTGATAGCCCCCCATCAACACAAAGAGGCGTCTGAAATTAAATGCCAACACAAAGGTGATGGCAAAAATAAACAGCGCAATTAACCATTGATTTGCATGGCCCGTTGCACTCACAAAGGCAACGTAGCCGCCTCCCAAAGAAAATAAGGTGCACGACAAAAGCACCAGTGCCGTGCTCAATGAAAGCCAAGACTTTGGTCTTGGCTCTAACTGACGCCACACATGCTCGTCAAAACCGAATTTGCCGACTAACCAATCCATAAGGCTTTACCAGACTAAGCGACTAAGCTTCATTTTTGGATTGTGTCGTATCAGCCGCTTGCGTTGCCACTGGAAGCTTGATCTCCTGAATCACATCTTGACTGATGTACTTACTCGGATCGCGTTCGATGTCGGCCTTGACTTGTGCAAGAAAGAGTTCTTGCGCCTTCTTGGTCAGCTCGTCTTCGATCATCACTTTGCCAATATCTCGCGCTGCGATCAAATCAGCCTCATGGTAAGTAGCGTTTTTAACGTCCATGATCTTTTCACCTGTCTCTTGAGACAGCATGGTTTTGATATCAATTGCATGCGCAGCAATCACCTTACGTTTTTCATTTTCAGTCAGGTAATCGTAGGGGCTCAAGGAAAGCATCATCTTGAACAAAATTGGTGCAATTTCAAGAATGATCAAAAGTGCCGTCAGCATTTTGCTAGCGGTCGGCGCGATTTCTTCGGCAATATAGACACGTTCGATCAACCCGTCTTTTTTAGCTGCCTCAACTCGAATTTGCTTGAGATCCAACTCACGCCTGGCTTGCATGGCGTCTATTTCTGCTTGAACTTGATCGATGTTTTGCTGAAGGTTGTTCAAAATAGGCGCATACCGTTGTTCAGTTTCTTTGAACTCGGCCTCAGCCTTGGCTTGTGTTTCACGCTTTTGTTTAGCAGCGGGTCCTTCCCCCTTCTTGCCATTCACAGATTCGCCATCAATTTCCTGCTCCAAACGCATACGTGCCGAGTCAACTTGGATTTTTAGCTTTTTGAGTTCTTGCTCTTTTGCATTTCTTTGCTCAATAGCTTCTGCTCGTTTGGTATCTAGCGCCTTTCCTGTCTTGTCATACTCTACGTCGAGATTAGATTTGCGTTGTTTGACATGCTCCTCTTGCACCAACTGAAGCTTTGCATCAATTTCAGATTGCATGATTCGCAACTCGAGCGGCTTAGAGAGAATAAAGCCAATCATGATGGCCATGGCAATGCGTGGAAGACCTCGCCCCAACTCACCCAAGGTAATCTTTTCCGTACCATCACCATGACCGCTTGTCGCAACAATAAACCGGTCCAGGTTAAAAATCATCAACGCCCAAACCAAGCCAAACACCAAGCTTGCTATATAGGCTGGGGTGTGTGAAGCCTGCTGAACCGCCTCCATGGCCATTCCCTGCTTTGGCGAAAAAACCATGTAAAAAGCATAGCTGCCAGAGAAAAATGCCAGCGCTGCTGTGGCCAGAACAACGCCACCAATTCCCTGAGATTTAACTCTATCAGTGTGCGTGCATTTGGCCAATATTTTGGTATCAGCACCAGCGCAAAAAAATAGAAAATTACTGACCGACCGATTGAATTTTGCAGAAAATGAATCTGAACTTACTTCATTGGTTGACATTGGAAGCTCCTTGCTTTGAATCTGAAATACACGCCAAACTTGAGAGTTGCTCCCACTCTGGCACCCAGTGGTTTACAAAATTAAATTCTTTAATCCTTGTTGATGGGGCTCTGATTGCCCCAGCATGAATGTTGGATTGAATGTTTTTTACATTGCATGGTCTGATGCGCAACACATCAGGTACACGAACGTGCTGCTGAGAGGCCGATTTAAATAATGCCTCTAATGCGGCAGCATGAGGGCGAAGCAAAGAGGAACGTGACTTTGTGTCCACCACCAAGAGTGTTGAAAGCATATGTTCTGTGACATGGCTTGGGATATGAGGCTTTGCCTGAATATTTGGGACAGCGACAAATCTTTTAGAGACTCGACCAAAGGGGTTAATCACCTGAATATCAATCTCTTGTCCAAGCTGCAACTTGAACTCGAGATCTGTTTCGCCGAAAAACAAGTGTGTTTGCTTTTCGACCAAATCACCCGTGGTTTTGGCAACGACCCAACCCCAGCCATTGATGTGCCATCTGACCCTGAACTTATCACCAGGCAAGACAAACATCCCCACAAGCCTCAAGCCATCTTCGCTTGGGGGCGAGAAAAAACCAAGGGGACTATCGTTGGCGATTGTCATGTTCACCTTCTGTTCTTGCAATCAATTCGGACCTCAACTCTTCGATTGAGAGGAATATCAGTACTCAGATTGACGAGTGGGTCCAAGTCGCCGGCGCCGACAACGGTGATTTGATCAGCAGAAATTGCTTGCGTTTCAACCAACCAATCCGCCAATGCATAGGCCCTTTTTTCACTCAGCTTCATATTGCCCACCGGTGAGCCTGTCTTGTCTGCATGTCCAGTGATGACGATTCGATCGTTAGGCCTACGTTTCAACAGTGTGACGAGTTTGCGTAGATGCGGCCGAGCATCCGGTGAGATGGTTGTATCGGCATATCCAAAAATTGCTTCCTGTCCAAAATAAATATTGAACTTAGGCCCTTCAGTCCCGTCAGCTGGACATGTGAAATATTTATCAGTATTGCCAAGCGCTTGTTCAACAGAAATTCGACCGCCTTTCAAATCATTGGTGGGTTGCGAAGTTGCAATTTGCGTATTGGAATCTCGATCCAACTTATCTCTGATGTTTTGCGTCACCTTGTCGTAAATACTTCCGATGTATCCTGAACCATTATCTTGATCCAACATACAAGACTGCCCATCTGCTCGACAGACCAAAAACAAAGAATAGTTCCAAATTAAGACAACCAAAAGCCATGGGATGCAGCTTCTTAAATAACGCGTCAAAACAATCAAGAATCCAATGACCCAGAGCCACCAAGGATATAGCTCATCGCATCGCGTCTCCTGTGCCCATCGGTAGCCGTAAAAAGACATGGCCCAAGCAAGCACAACGACGCAAAATGATGGCCACCAACCATACGTGGCAGTGCCGGGTTCCGACTTAAAAAAACACCGAATAACAAGAGGAACGATCGCAATCAGCGCCATTTTCCAATCGCATAAGAACCAAACAGATAAAGCCACCCATAGTGTTAGCCACAAATTACATCCAACGCATTCCTGTTTTGGCTTGTCTGACTCAGGCGTACTTCCCTTGGGATTGGGATTGGGATTGGGATTGGGATTAGCTTGAATTTTTTCCTCGTTCGGCCCTTGACTCTTCTCATGGCCCTGGTCGACTGGAGCACCATCCGTGGCCCCCTTTTGAGCGGTCGTATGAGCGGATTGAGTTTGGCCAGGTTGTCTCGATGGACTAGGGACAGAGGGGCTTGCTTGTTTAAAGAGTTGCTCTAGTTGGGTCTTCTCTTTGGGTGGTGGTTCATAGGGCACAACCTTTGCGTAAAGGGTTCCTTTGATACGCCCGAGTAGATCACTGGTATGCAAACTCTGGCGAGTTCCGACATGATCCCAATCATGAACTTCGACTTGATGAAGGCTCACCAAGTAACCTTGATCAGAATCAGAAGGGAACAGATGTGCTTGCTCAATGCAATCCTGGC
>JAHEEQ010000139.1 GCA_024640585.1 Micrococcales bacterium | reverse complement strand
GACAGTCGAAGAAAATTTGCAACCAGGTGTTTTGCGAATTGAAAAAACAGCTGTTTATGTGGGTACCGGTTCGACGGATGTAAAACTCTCAACTGTGAAACCTGCGGGCAAGGGTTGGATGGATGCGGCTGCCTGGGCTAGGGGACTACGAGATTCAGTCGGAGTGTTTACAAATGGTTAAGAACCCGCGCGAGGTTGCATACGATGTACTTGCAGACGTTGCGCAAAATGACGCATACACAAATTTAGTTTTACCAAAGCACATTGAAGACGCAGAGCTCGATGTTCGTGATGCTGCTTTTGTGACCGAATTAGTTTCAGGAACTTTGCGTATGCGTGGCCTGATTGATGCAATTATTGTGTCGGGCGGAGATCGTGATATAGATCGTATCGATCCACCCCTTCGAGATGTATTACGCCTTGGTGTTTATCAATTACTTTTCATGCGAGTCCCGGATCACGCGGCAGTTTCAACAACAGTCGATCTAACTGCCTATGTTCGACTTCGTAGTGCTGGTGGTTTTGTAAATGCAGTTTTACGACGCGTTAGCGAAAAAGATTTGGCAACCTGGACCGAGATTGTCACTGCAAAAGTGCAAGATGAGTCGGAAAAACTTGCGATTGAATATTCGCATCCTCGCTGGATTGTTGGCGCACTGCGGGACGCGCTTGGCAATCATAAAAATGAATTGAAAGAGCTACTTGCAAAAGACAATGATCGACCTGGCATCACTGGCGTTTCGCGCGCCGGTTTCCAAGTAGTTGAAGACTTACTGGACAAAGGCTGCGGTGAAGGACATTACTCACCATATGCTGTTCAAATTAATGTTCAACCGCATAGCCTCTCTGAAATACGAAGTGGGGTTGCAGGTGTTCAAGACGAAGGGTCACAATTGGTGGCACTTACTTTGGCAAGTGCACCACTCGAAGGCATGGATGAAAACTGGTTAGACCTTTGTGCAGGACCTGGCGGCAAAGCGGCACTTTTGAAATTTGTTGCAAACGAACGCGGGGCGCAATTAACAACAGTGGAGCTTCAAGAACATCGAGCTAAGTTGGTTGAGAATGCACTTAAGGCTGTTCGCGGTATTCACAAAACAATAGTTGCAGATGGTACCGATGAACAATTTGCTGTCGGAACTTTTGATCGAGTTCTTGTCGATGCGCCATGTACAGGTTTGGGTGTACTTCGCCGACGCGCAGAAAGCCGTTGGCGCAGACTGCCAAAAGATGTAGGTTCACTTGCCAAAATTCAAAGAGGGTTGCTCGAAAATGCTCTTCGTGCAGTCCGACCTGGTGGAGTAGTTGCTTATGCAACTTGTTCACCTCATTTGGCTGAAACTGAATTTGTAGTTGAAGACGTTTTGGCTGCGAATAAGTCAGTTCGATTACTTTCCGCACCAGCTGCCTTGCAAAGTGTCCCAGGTCTAAAACACGCTTCTGAGCTGCCAAATCAAGGTGATTTTGTAAAGTTATGGCCGCATCTACATGACACAGACGGAATGTTCATCGCACTTCTAACCCGCGACTAATCTTGAGCCATGGCAGTATCAATCAACCCATCCATCCTTTCAAGTGACTTTGCGAATTTTGGTGCAGAAGTCAAAGGCATTGCGAGTGCATGTGACTACCTGCACGTAGATGTAATGGACTATCACTTTGTCCCGAATCTGACTTTTGGCCTGCCAATCGTCGAACGTCTGCGTGAAGTAGTTTCAACCCCAATCGATGCCCATTTGATGATTGAAAATCCGGAGCGGTGGGCGCCGCAATATGCTGAAGCTGGTTGTAAGAGTGTGACATTTCATTATGAAGCTGCAAAAGATCCTGGGCAAGTAATTGCGGGAATTCGCACCGCCGGTGGATTGGTTGGCATGGGAATTAAACCAGGAACAAAACTCGATACGGTTGAGGATTTACTTCCGCATTTAGACATGCTTTTAGTGATGACAGTTGAACCGGGCTTTAGCGGACAGTCATTCATGGCCGACATGCTAGGAAAAGTTAAGCGAGCACGCGAAATTATCAGTAGAGATGACTTGAAACTTGCTATCCAAGTTGATGGTGGAGTCGGCGCAAAAACTATTGAGCAGTGCGCCGATGCTGGTGCTGACATTTTCGTCGCAGGTCATGCAGTTTTCAGAACTGATGATCCAGCCAAGGCGTGTTCCGATTTAAGGGCACTAGCTGCTGATGCGCAATCAAAATCTTGGTGGTGTGGCGGGTGACAACCGCCGATGAAAAGTTCATGTTCGAACTTTGCAGACGAGTCGATGAATCTTTATTCAATCCAAGTCCAAATCCAAAAGTTGGATGTCTTGTCGTTAAAGATGGTGTTGAGATTGGTTTTGGAATTCACGAAAAAGCCGGGGGACCCCATGCTGAAGTTATTGCTTGTGAATCGGCAGGCGAACAAATAGTCGGCGCCACTGTTTATGTATCACTCGAACCTTGTTCACACTTTGGCAAAACTCCACCCTGTGCCGACTACCTCATATCTAAAAAAGTAAAGAGTGTGGTTTTTGCAATCTCCGATTCAAGTGTTGCAGGTGGCGGAAGCGAAAAACTTAAGAATGCTGGAATCGAAGTTGTAACAGGTATCGCAAGCTATGAGGCAAAGTCTGCACTTGCACCTTGGCTACATAGTCAACATTCAAAGCTTCCATTTGTGAGATTGAAATATGCAGTTACAAAAGATGGTTTTATTGCTCAAATTGATGGCAGTAGTAAATGGATTTCAAATGAGCATTCTCGCCATCAGGTTCACGTTTTGCGCGCGCAATCGGATGCAGTGCTAGTTGGTACTAAAACTGCGCTGTTTGACAAACCGCAACTAAATGCACGGATTGATGGAGCGCTTCAGCAACCAACCGCGTACGTGATGGGAATGACTGACGTATCCGCTGCAATGCCACACGCCAAATTGTTAAAAACTCACGATCCCAAAGTGGCCCTACAGCAATTGGCTCTAGACGGAGTGCAATCTGTTTTGCTCGAAGGTGGAAAAGAGTTGGCCCAAAGCTTTTTGAACGCAGAACTTGTAGATGAAATATGGGTGTTTGAAGGCGAGAGCGAATTTGGCTCTGGCATTGCGTCCCCAGTCTTTGATAGGTCAATTTGGAAAGTGCAAAAACAGCAAAGATTTGGTGGGGATGAGCTCACCGTTTATGCCCCTGCATGAGTGAGCGGTTAGCCTTAACCCATGTTCACCGGGATTGTCAGCGCGCTAGGGAGTGTCTCTAGCCTCATGCATACCAACGATGCTGCCGTAATCACCGTAAATGCCCCATTCTGTGCGGATTTGAACGAAGGGGATAGCGTCAGTGTCAACGGCGTTTGTCTCACCGCGATTGAGATCACAGACGAAAATTTCAGTGCTGATGTAATGGGTCAAACCCTCGTAATGACAAGTATTGGCAAACTCAAATCTGGTGACAAGGTCAACCTTGAGCTAGCCATGCAACCAGACAGTCGATTTGGTGGGCACATGGTGCAAGGACATGTTGACGCAGTCGGAGAAATTTTAGATCGCACCAAACATCCGGACTGGGAAGTTGTTCGGATTTCTCTGCCACAAACAATTGCAAAGTATGTAGTGGCACGCGGTTCGATCACTGTCGAAGGCGTTTCATTAACGGTCTCAAATCTTGGAGATACTTGGTTTGAGGTTTCACTAATTCCTGCTACCTTGCAAAACACAAACTTGGGACTATTGGTAACAGGCGATTTCGTAAATTTAGAAAGTGATATTTTGGCTCGGCACGTAGAGAGATTGTTGCAAAAATAATGACAACCGATTGGGAACTAGATTCTGTTGCAGACGCAATTGCAGCTATTGCGCGCGGTGAGGCAGTCGTTGTTGTTGACGATGAGGATCGCGAAAACGAAGGCGATTTAATTTTTGCAGGTTCGTTAGCCACAACAGAATTGATGGCTTTCACAATTCGTCACACCAGCGGTGTGGTTTGCGTGCCAATGCCAGGTGATTGGTTGGATCGTTTAAATATTCCACCAATGACAAATGTAAATGAAGATGCAAAAGGAACCGCGTACACAGTTTCAGTGGATGCAAAAGAAGGCATCGCCACCGGCATTTCGGCTGCAGATCGCATTACGACAGTTGCAAAACTTTCAGATGCGAATTCGATTGCCACAGATTTCACAAGGCCGGGTCACATTTTCCCTTTACGCGCAGTGCCTGGAGGGGTATTGCGACGTGCTGGCCACACTGAAGCCGCTGTCGATTTAGCAAGACTTGCAAAGCTACCACCTGTTGGAGTTATTTCAGAACTTGTACATGATGATGGTTCCATGATGCGAGCGGATGCATGCCGCGAATTCGCAAACGTAAACAACTTAAAGATGATCAGCATTGCGCAATTGATTTCGCATATACGTCACACAGAAAACCAGGTCGAACGAATTGCATCTGCAAAAATGCCAACTGAGTATGGCGATTTCCAAGCAGTTGGCTTTAGAAGCAAAGTTGATGGAATTGAACATGTCGCTTTGGTCAAAGGTGACATTGGCGATGGCGAGCAAGTTTTGGTTCGAGTTCATTCAGAATGTTTGACAGGTGACGCGTTCGGATCAAGACGGTGTGACTGCGGTCCGCAATTGCATGCGGCTATGAGGCAAATCGCTCGTGAAGGTCGGGGAGTATTGCTCTATATGCGCGGGCATGAAGGTCGCGGAATTGGTTTGCTTAATAAATTGCAAGCATACGAACTCCAGGAGCAAGGTTTTGACACGGTTGAAGCGAATCTGAAACTTGGTATGCCAGCAGATAGTCGCGATTATGGAACAGGCGCGCAGATTTTGGTCGACCTTGGAATTAAAACGATGCGATTACTTACAAACAACCCTGCAAAAAGAGCGGGACTAGAAGGCTATGGATTATCCATCGTAGAACGAGTCCAAATTGAGATTTCCCCAAATGAATCGAACATCGATTACCTGCGGACAAAGCGTGACAAGATGGGACACGAAATAAAGGTGGAAAATCAATGAGTCGTGAAGGTGCGCCAAGTTTCAAAAATATTGCCAAAGGTGCGAAAGTCGCAATCATTGCGTCGGCTTGGCATAACCAAATCATGAATCAATTGATTACTGGAGCAGAAGCCGCTCTAACTAAGGCAGAAGCAGACTTCGAAACCTTTCGAGTTGCTGGAGCTTTTGAGATTCCCCTGGCTTGCAAGGTTGCGCTGGAAAATTTCGATGCCGTAGTAGCACTTGGCGTTGTAATCCGTGGTGATACACCGCACTTTGAATATGTTTGCGATGCGGTTACATCAGGAGTCAACCAAATTATTCTTGAATGGAATAAGCCAATTGGATTTGGTTTGCTCACAGTCGACAACGAAAAGCAGGCATTAGATCGCAGTCAAACCCCCTATGAAGGTGACAACAAAGGTGTTGAGGCTGCAGAAGCAGTCATTGCGTCACTCGATGTTTTAAAGAAAATTCGTAAGTAGAATTCGCGCATGAAATCATTTGACGAATTGTGGAATGAACTTAATTTGAAGATTCAAACCGCAGATCCGAACTCCTCGACGGTAAATCATGTGGCTGCAGGAGTTCATGCGGTTGGCAAGAAAGTTGTCGAAGAGGCAGCCGAAGCATGGATGGCTTCGGAATTTGAATCCGATGAACGTGCGGCCGAAGAGATTTCACAATTGCTATATCAAATCCAAGCGTTGATGCTCGCTCGCGGCATCAAGCTCGAAGACGTTTACCGAAAGCTTTAAATATGTTGCGTATTGCGATTCCAAACAAAGGTCAATTGGCCGAACCAGCAAAAGAGATGTTACGTGAAGCTGGATATCTCCAATCTGGAAGCAACGACAAACTAGTTATTCACGATCCTGCTAATGATGCAGAATTCTTCTTTTTGCGACCAAAAGATGTCGCAATCTATGTAGGTAGCGGAAAACTAGACCTTGGCATCACTGGCCGAGACATGTTGAGTGATTCGGCTGCTGAGGCCGATGAAATTTTGGAGCTTGGTTTTGGCGGATCCACTTTCCGCCTCGCAGCACCAATTGGCGCTGCATCTTCAATTGCCGATGTTTCTGGCAAACGTATTGCCTGTTCATATCCAACTCTTTTGCAAACTTGGCTCGACGAAAACAAAATCTCGGCAAAAATTGTAAAACTTGATGGTGCTGTAGAAAATGCAGTAGCGCTAGGAGTTGCAGACTGGGTTGCCGATGTTGTTGCAACCGGAACCACACTGCGCCAAGCTGGTCTTGAAATCATTGGTCAACCCCTTTTCAAATCTGAAGCGATTGTGGTTCGCCGAAAAGGTGCAGAAATCGATCCAGTTGTTGACACATTCGTAAGGCGTTTACAAGGTGTAATGGTTGCCCGAGCATATGTTTTGGTTGATTACGACATTAAGCGTGAGAATTTACAAAAGGCTTGCGAGATGACACCAGGAATTGAAAGTCCAACTGTTTCGGATCTTGCTGATCCAAACTGGGCAGCAGTGCGTGCTATGGTTTTGAAAGCAGACGTACACACCATCATGGATTCACTTTATGAAATTGGTGCTCGCGGAATTTTGGTTACCGACATCCACGCCTGCCGCTTGTAATCATGACACGTTTCGGCACGGAAATATTTACATCAGATTTTGCTGGTGACGATGGTTCTGCCGATCCCCAACTACTCGTCGCCTTAAATCAAAATGCACAAATGCCTTCTGTGATTACTGAAAGTGTAATTTTGTCAGCTCTCGCAACAGCGCGGCTTTTAGTTCCAGTGGTTGCACAAGTTGATTCTTTGAATGAGGATGGTTCAGAAAAAGATAGCCATATCGCACAAGTCACTTTCAAATCCGCAAATGGTCGAGTGGGATTGCCAGTATTTACAAGTTTGCAATCGCTTAAAGATTGGGATCCAAACGCTAGACCAATCGCGCAGTGGGCGAATGCCATTGCGCTTTCCTGTGTAGAGTCAAACTTCGATGCAATGCTCATTGATATGGCAAGTCCGCACAGATTCGCAGTTCAAGGGATTGCCCTTTTGCAATTGGCTAAGCCAAAAAACTAGTTCGGAGCCACATAGCCGGTGTAGCGCTCACCAGGTGCAGAGCCTGGTTCATCTTGAATTGCTGAATATTCCCGGAAAGCCTTTTGCAGGGTCGAAAGCCCGTCTCGAAGTGGGGCAGCATGGTGATGGCCAATATTGCGAGCAGCAGCGTCAACAAAACCAGCCAAAACCTCAATGAGGATTCGGGCCTCTGCAAGGTCGCGTTTGTCCTCGCCACCTTCAAAAAGACCGAGTTTCACAGCAGCAGCCGTCATCAGATCAACCGCGTGCAGGCTCACAATTTCGACCGCTGCAAGTGCACTTAGGTCACGGGCTGCGGTCACAGATTGTTGATTTTGGCTCAAGTCACTCACAGGGCTACACTTCCACCCATACCAAACGCCCCGCCATCGGGGTGTTGTACAAGCGGAGTTCACTCCCACCTAAGCGCCCTTGGCGCCCTGGTCGCGACTTAACGCATCATATGCGTTAACGGTGAAATGCAATTGCATTTCTGGTGCCCCGCTTGTATTGCAAGCGGGATTTTTCTTTTTCGCAAGTGTGGTAATCAACTACAAGGAGGCGTTATCAGCGTCGAGCCACGTATCAATGATCGTATTCGAGTTTCGGAAGTACGACTTATTGGCGCAGAGGGCGAACAGGTTGGGATTGTTTCAATTGAAACTGCATTGCAGATGGCAATTGATGCAGACCTTGACTTGGTCGAAGTAGCACCAGAGTCTCGTCCACCAGTTTGCAAATTGATGGACTTCGGAAAATTCAAATACGAAGCAGCCCAGAAGGCACGTGAAGCACGTAAGAACCAAACCAACACAGTGGTTAAGGAAATGAAGCTTCGCCCAAAAATTGATGCGCACGACTATGAAACGAAAAAGTCGCACATTGAGCGATTCCTAAAAGCTGGAGACAAAGTCAAGGTCACGATCATGTTTCGTGGTCGCGAGCAGAGTCGTCCAGAATTAGGTTTCAAACTTTTGCAACGCCTAGCTGAAGATATTGCGGAAATTGGCACTGTCGAAGCAGCTCCATTGCAAGATGGTCGCAACATGGTGATGGTCATTGGGCCGAACCGTGGTGCAAAATCATCTGCAAAGAAAAAAGTTGAAACCACATCTGTTGAAGAAGTATCAGACGCCGTCTGAGACCGACTGCATTAACTCGAAGGAGATAAAAAATGCCTAAGAACAAAACGCACTCCGGTGCTAAGAAGCGCTTCAAGCTGACCGGCACTGGCAAGGTCTTGCACGAACGCACCAACAAGCGTCACTTGCTTGAAGGAAAGTCTTCTCGCCGTACCCGCCGTCTCGATGGCGTTAACGAATTGCCAAAAGGCGATAGCAAAACCGCTAAGCGTTTGCTTGGCTTGCGATAACCGACCGAAAATCGAAACTGGAGGAATCTCATGGCACGTGTAAAACGCGCGGTTAATGCTCAAAAGAAGCGTCGCGCAGTTCTCGAAGCTGCAAGTGGCTACCGCGGTCAACGTTCACGTTTGTACCGTAAAGCTAAAGAACAAGTAACCCACTCACTCGTTTACGCCTACGCAGATCGTCGTAGTCGCAAAGGTGATTTCCGTCAATTGTGGATCCAACGCATCAATGCGGCATCTCGCAATCATGGTATGACATACAATCGATTTATCCAGGGCTTGAAGGCCGCTGGAATTGAAGTTGACCGTCGCATGCTTGCAGAACTAGCAGTTAATGACGATGCCGCATTTGCAGCATTGGTCAAAGTTGCTAAGTCTTCTTTGCCAGCAGCTTAATTAATAATTAGGTCGAGTCGTGTCATCACTCCATGCGGATCCTTTGGGTCCTCATTCTGATGTGGTGAGCACGGCTCGACTTTTATTAGAATCAAAAGGCCGAAGGACTTCAAGAAAATTCTTAGTTGAAGGTCCACAAAATATCTTGTCTGCCATCGAAAGTGGTATGGCCAATTACGTTTTAACTGTCGCTGAAAATGAAGTGGTTCAAACGGCGCAAAAGTCTCGGCTGAAAGTTTTTCGCATCAGTGAACAAGCCAGCAAAACTTTAAGTGACACAAAATCGCCTCAAGGTATATATGCAGTTTGTGATATTCCTGATCTCTCTTTGAATGACATCACTGTGAATTCATTTGCAATTGTTTTAGATCGAATAAGTGATCCAGGTAATGTAGGAACAATAGTTCGCACAGCCGCTGCATTTGGGGCTGATGTAGTGATTTCACTCGCTGGATCTGCTGATATTTGGAGCGGGAAAGTAGTTCGCTCTACCGCCGGGGCATTTGCTGAAGTGAATATTCTTTCAGGTGTAACCGAAGAAGAGTTACTTAATTGGTTGGAGTCTTCAGGTTTAGAAAGTTTGGCCTTAGCGGGAACCGGCGATACTGATTTGAATTCTTTGCAATTAGATAAACCACATGTCTGGTTGGTAGGAAATGAGGCAGGCGGCTTAACAAAAACTCTTCTTGATTCATCAAATAAAACTGTTCGAATCCCGATGAGTCCAAATGTTGAGAGTCTGAATGCTGCAATGGCTGTCGGAATTTGCGCATTTGCGAGTTTCACAAGCCAAAACAATTAATAATATTTTCGTACAATAGGCACAAGTAGAAAGGGAAGTGTGTGTCAGCACCTAATAAGGACTTTGATCCGGTTGCAGTGACCCCTCTTTCGCAAGATTCCGTCGAAAATTCTGTAAAAGAAGCTTTAGCAGCATTTGAAAATGCAACCACCCTTGAAGATCTCAAAACCGCGCGACTTGCACATGCGGGAGACAAATCTCCAATTGCGTTAGCAAATCGTGAAATCGGTGCACTACCGCCAGCAGCCAAAGCAGAAGCAGGAGCACGCATCGGAAAAGCGCGAAGTGTCATAAATGATGCTTTGAAAGCGCGTGAAGAAGTCTTACTTATTGAAGAAGAAAATCGCATGCTCGCACAAGAGCACGTGGATGTCTCCTTAGCGATGCAGACCTCACCTCGTGGCGCTCGCCATCCGCTTAGTTTGATTATGGAACGCGCGGAAGATGTTTTCGTTGCGATGGGTTGGGACATTGTTGAAGGTCCTGAACTTGAAGCGGAGTGGTACAACTTCGATGCATTAAATATTGGCCCTAATCATCCAGCTCGCTCTATGCAGGATACTTTCTTTGTTGCGCCTGAAGACTCTCATCTAGTTTTACGCACTCACACCTCACCAGTGCAAGCGCGCACAATGCTCACACGCAAACCACCTATTTATATTGCGGCACCAGGAAAAGTTTTTAGAACTGATGAATTAGACGCAACACATTCACCTGCATTTCACCAGATTGAAGGTTTAGCAATCGATAAAGGCCTGACAATGGCGCATTTACGCGGAACGCTTGAACATTTTGCTAAAACAATGTTTGGGGAAGAGGCAAAAATTCGCTTACGACCTTCTTTCTTCCCGTTCACTGAACCAAGTGCTGAATTGGACCTTTGGTTTCCAGCGGCAAAAGGTGGAGCACGCTGGATTGAATGGGGTGGCTGTGGCATGGTCAATCCATTAGTTCTCCAAGCATGTGGAATCGACTCAGACGAATATTCCGGATTCGCATTTGGTATGGGTATCGAACGAACGTTGATGTTCCGTCACACAGTTACCGATATGCGCGACATGGTTGAAGGGGATATTCGTTTCTCCCGCCAATTTGGGATGGACATCTAATGCGCATTCCATTGTCATGGCTCAAAGAGTATGTTGAAATCCCAACAGGTACTCCAATCGAAGAGATTTCTGCAATCTACACCAAACTCGGTTTTGAAGAAGAAGAAATTATTCGTCACGGTGAAGACCTACGTGGACCTGTTGTGGTCGGAAAAGTTGTCGAATTTGTAGAAGAACCTCAAGCGAATGGAAAAACCATCCGATGGTGTCAGGTTGAAGTTGGAAATGGTGAAATCAAAGGCATAGTTTGTGGCGCATCAAACTTCTTTGTCGGCGACAAAGTTGTTGTCTCATTGCCAGGTGCATCATTGCCAGGCGGATTTGAAATAGCTGCGCGCAAAACTTACGGACATGTCTCTGATGGAATGATTTGTAGCGCTCGAGAACTTAAATTTAGCGATGATCACAACGGAATCATTCGTCTGACAGAGCTTGGTCTTGACCCTGAACTTGGTACGGACGCAATTGATTTGCTACACCTTAAAGAAGAGGTACTTGATATCTCGGTGTTACCAGATCGCGGATACGCAATGTCAATGCGTGGTGTTGCACGTGAACTTGCAAATGCAACGGGTTGGAAATGGCGTGACCCTGCAGACCTTGAACACAATCTCATAACCTCTGAAAATGCTGTAAAGGCAGAGATAATTGATGAAACTGCCGCCTCTCGAATTCTGTTACGAACCTTAAAAGGCTTCCAGCCAAACGCAATTTCTCCAATATGGATGCAACGTCGAATCGCATTAGCCGGTATGCGCCCTATCTCCTTGGCGGTCGACATAACCAATTATGTAATGCTCGAACTTGGGCAGCCTCTACACGCTTTTGACGCAGATAAATTAAAAGGTGGCATAAAAGTTCGGCGCGCAGGCGCAAAAATAATTTTGAAAACTCTTGACGATGTGGAACGTAATTTGGATGAACGTGACATCGTGATCGCAGATGATTCGGGAGTAATCGCACTTGCAGGTACAATGGGTGGAGCTTTCACAGAAATTTCCGAATCCACAAAAAATATTGTCATCGAATCCGCTTGCTTCTCTTTCGGCGATGTAGCTCGCACATCAAGGTCACACAAACTTTCATCTGAAGCGTCACGCCGATTTGAACGAGGAATCGATCACGAACTTGGTCCGATTGCCTCTGCTCGTGCGGTAGAGCTTCTTCAAGAATTCGGTGGCGCAACGGAAGTTGGTTCTTTTGAAGTAGACCTAAGAAAAGCCGCTAAGCCTCTCATTGTCTCCAAGGACTTTGCATCCGCACGAGTTGGCGTTGAATATTCTGAAAGTGAAATTATTTCTGCGCTGGAATCAATTGGCTGCACTGTTAATAATTCCGCGAATAGTTTCGAAGTTCATATACCAAGTTGGCGCCCGGACTTAAATATGGCAGAAGACTTGAGCGAAGAAGTGGCACGAATAAATGGTTACGACCGAATTCCTTCGATCGTTCCAGAAGCTGTTGCAGGCAGTGGCTTAACAAATTTGCAACGCCTTCGTCGAAGTGCTGCGAGAATGCTTAGCGAAAATGGACTGGTTGAAGTTCTTTCATACCCTTTCATGTCTCTTACAGAACTAGATGCAATGCGAGTTCCAGTTGAAGACGGCAGGCGAGTGGCAATGGAATTGCTGAATCCTTTGAGCGCTGAACAACCTCTTATGCGCACCACAATTTTGGCACCCTTGCTTGCAACTGCAAAACGAAACATCGGTCGCGGTCACTCCAATGTTGCAATATATGAACAAGGTTTGATTGTGCTTCCAGTCGATGGCGTTTCTGCGGAAATATTGCAAGTCGACAAAAAGCCAACTGATGTCGAACTTTCAAAACTGAATGATGCGGTGCCAGTACAGCCTTGGTACATCGGAGCAGTTCTATGCGGAAATTTAGAAGTTGGTCAGCCGAATATAACTCATCAAGAGAAGTGGGATTGGCAAAAAACAATTGCTTTGGCAAGCGATTTGGTTGGCTTGAACAATGTCCAAGCAACTGTTTTGCAAACAGACCAACCGCCTTGGCATCCAGGTCGTTGTGCTGCGATTGTGATGCACAACAACATAATTGGTTTCGCAGGCGAACTGCACCCAAGAGTCGTCGAAAGTTATGGATTGCCGGCTCGTAGTTGTGCTTTTGAACTAGATATCGAAGCTGTATCAATTCTCAATCAAAATGTTGTGACTGCAACTCGAGTTAAAACTTTCCCGCACGCAAGCATCGACCTCGCATTCGTAGTAGATGCAAAAATGCCAGTTTCTGTTATCAGGCGAGCAATCGAATCCGCCGCAATAGAAGAACTCGACCGGATTGATCTTTTTGATGTTTACCAAGGTGAGCAGGTACCTACCGGATCCAAGTCAGTGGCCTTCGCCTTAACCTTCAGGGCCTTGGATCGCACCCTCACAGAAGCTGAGATAGCTGATTTGCGCTCACGTGCGATAGTTTCCACTGAGGCGTTAGGCGCAACACTCCGCTAATATTGTATTTTATGCATTTATGCGTATAATTCAGGTATGAAGAAGACTGTTGGAATAGCTGGTGCCTCCGGGTATTCAGGTGGCGAACTTATTGCGCTTGTGAGCGAACATCCCGTTTTTGAAATCAAATACTTAGCTGCTTCATCCAAAGTCGGCAAACGAGTATCAGAATTACATCCACACCTTACCCATCTAAATTTGGGAGAATTTAAAGAAACTAATCCAAAGGCTTTAAGCGAATGTGATTTAGTTTTTCTAGCCTTGCCACACGGTGCCTCCGCGGAGATTGCATCTCAAATTTCTCCATCTGTAAAAATTGTCGATCTAGGTGCAGATTTCAGATTGGAAGATGCAAAAGATTGGAATTTTTATTACAAAGGTAGTGCAGAACACGCAGGGAACTGGACGTATGGTCTGAGCGAAATTGTGGGCGAACCTGCAATTGCACAAACGGACCGTGTTGCCAATCCAGGATGTTACGCGACAGCAATTGCACTTGGTGCTTTGCCAATGCTGGATTTTGTTGATACCTCAGACTTGGTTGTAGTTGCCGCTAGTGGCACAAGTGGTGCTGGGCGTTCTGCAAACGAGACACTACTTGCCACCGAATTAATTGGTTCTGTTTCCTCATACAAGACAGGCGGAGTCCACCAGCACACTCCTGAAATTGAGCAAACGCTTAGAAATGCAACCGGCAAAGACGTGAAAATCTCATTTACGCCTTTGCTTGCTCCAATGTCTCGAGGCATTCATGCAACAATCACAGGCAAAATAACGAACAATGTAAA
>JAHEEQ010000277.1:455-2815 GCA_024640585.1 Micrococcales bacterium | reverse complement strand
TATAAATCTTAAAAACCTATATTAATCAAGGGCTTACGTAACTCCCCGACTTCCCCCCGTGCTTCTCGAGCAAGCGCACATCGGTGATGGTCATGCCACGGTCCACGGCTTTGCACATGTCGCTTACGGTCGATTTTTACAGGTTTTTCTGTGGCCGTTTGTTTCAGGTTTTGTCCAATTTCCATCTGTTTTTAACTACCCACAATTGGTTTAGTGGGACAAGATTGGGACATGTCCCAATTTGTGATTATCTGGCCGCCAAGCTTTTTTCTCAATATAAATGTCAGCCCACATCTGCATTGACACAGACCGTGGACAACCGTGGAATCACAGTGTCCAATGTCTGCCCCACCAGAAGACTGCAGCAGACATCCTCTGACTGCTCATACGCCTTCTAACGGTGCCAGCACATATCTTGACGTGGATAACGGCACCTAGCCCCATACGTTCGATGACGCCCACTGATACGTTCACCACATAGACCGTGGGAGACGTTGGATTCACTGTGGAGTAGCACCCCTTGATGCTGTTTATACAGTGCAAGAACGTGTCAAACGGTGCGACTAGATAGTTGACGGTGGATCCGAACTTATTTGAGCTATCTATCCCATATGGCAGGACTTGAACGTCAATACCGACCTGTTGATGCTCTCACCAACTGCCATTTACGAGATTTGCCACTGACTCAGAGAACTTGGCATCAAGTTTGGTAAGTGACGTAATGACATCATCCCAATACACGTCCACGTTCAACTCCATCTCGCATTGCTTGACGGCTTCAATGAAGGTGTTCGGCATTTTGATGTCACCCACAGAGTGAATCAGAAACCACTTACGCTTGGTTTTGCCATCCAAATACTCGTCACTGAATTTCCTTGCCAATACGGTGAAGACTCCCTTTTTGGTTCGTGTGGCGACGATGTAGTCTTCCCAGTCACTCCACATGTTGTCGTTTTCAACTTGATAGAGGATTACGGCGGGTGACCTTGCGAACGCAAGTGCGTGGGAGTTAGACATGGGGTGGTTTATTTGCTATCAGGGCGAATCAAACCTATAAATTTGAATGTGCGATTCTTTTCGACTCGTTCAAAGGCAACACAGAAGTTGTCTCGTATGGCGCTGGTTAGTTCTTTGTCGTCTTCGCAGAAGTGAACTTCCTTTTCACAGGCATGGCAGAACCGAATCTTTTCCTTGTTTGTATCTTCCAGCGTCTCCCAGTCGGCTTCACACTTGTAGGCGAAGACACAGTTCCTGATTTGGTAGTGGGAATCTTGGGTGTTCATTGTTTGGGTTGGTGGTGTTTTATTTGCCACTCGTGCTGGCACTTGAGGCAATGTCGGTCTGGTTGATTCTCTTCAATGACACATCCGCCGAGCGCAACCTCATTACGCTCTGCCATCTCGAATAGTTCGGGGGATGGCATGCCGTAGATGATGTCCACACCTTCTTTTGCTTTACAGCTAGGACAGATGTATTTGCGGGGTGTGGGCATTTGGAATTACAAATTAGACCTTCTGCTCAAGTTTCTTCATGAGTTTTTCTTGAAACTCTGTGCTGTGAATAGTTGCTTCCGAGAGTGATAAACAGACCTTATCAGCAAGCTCATTCTTTGTGTATGTCAATCCGTTTCTCGAAATGTTATCCCCTTGAATCTTGATGTCACCATCATTTCCATAGATTGAATCCAAAACAGTCGGCGGATAGAAGTGCTCAATTCCGTTCATAGACCAAGTGATAATGTTCTCGGCATGAACACCCATTTGGATAAGTTGTTCTTTTAATCCAGTCATGTGCACCGAATCCAAAACGACAAAAACTCTATCTTGGTAAGGACTTTTTTGGAAATCCCCAAAAATGCTTTTTGTGAAATTCACAATCTCTTTTACACGTGAGTCTGAGTTTGCTGGAACCACGCTAATCTGTGAATTTGGAAACCTGAGATTGACAGAACGCTCAATGAATTTATGGTCCGTCTTACCTTCAACCACCAAAATGGCTGAGGGCAAGTAGAGCGTTTCGAACCGATTACCAAGCAGGAAAAAGTGAACTTTATTAAGTTCTGCCTGAGTGTCTATTTGAGTAACAGTGATGCTGTCCCCTGACTTGGACATGAAATAGTTGTTCTTGACTCTCTTTCTATCCAAGAAAATAGTTGAGTGCGTGGCAAAGACTAGAGTCTTGATGTGTGAAAAATATTTTTCACGATGAGAGTTGTCAAACAAAAAGTCGGCAAGCACTCCTTGCGCTTCTGGACTAATGCCAAGTTCAGGCTCATCAATCAGGAATGTATCGCACTCCGTGTCCAATAAGCTAGTTAGTAATGTCGCAATCAGTCGAAATCCTGAGCTTGTATAGGAAAT
>JAHEEQ010000277.1:0-435 GCA_024640585.1 Micrococcales bacterium | reverse complement strand
GTTGTGCCCATTACAAGAGATGTATTTTTGGGACATGGAGTTGTCCGCAACCGTGTGCAGTATTTCCATCTTCGTCGCAAGTAAAAGTTCGACGATTTCAAACAACTTTTCTCGTTGAGTGTCTGGCAACTCTGCAATCGCTTGTTGCAAATTTACTGGTGAGTTGTCAAAATTTTGGTGGTTCTGATGGAATTGATTTGAAAATTCTTGGTGCTTCTGATTCAACCGATTTCTGTTTGGTGTGTAGTAGCCCAACACATTAAAGTTTTGATACCTAGATGGACCAAGATAAGTGGCTTTGACACCGCACGATTGAGTTAATGACTTCAGGAGAAATGACTTACCGCAGTTGTTACGGCCGACTACAACGGCGTATTCAGACTGACGAATTTGCTCCATAACTGCGGAAGATTCTGCCGAGAAATGCGTATTTGG
>JAHEEQ010000274.1 GCA_024640585.1 Micrococcales bacterium | reverse complement strand
GGGAACTTCATTTGGCTAAGCAATCCCTGGACAATGCGAAATGGTGCGTAGAGGTTGACCTGCATGGTGGTGCGGAAGTCAGCCATGTCGATTTGCTGGATTGGTTCTGGCTTGGTGAAACCAGCGTTGTTGATTAGCACATCAACGTTTGGATGGTTTTTTGCAAGTTCTTCTAGAAAGCTTTCAACATCACTTTCAACCGCAAGGTCGAAACCGTATTTGGTTATTTTGATGTTTCTCTTGTTTAGTTTCTGAAGTTCTTTGAAACTCTCATCCGCGTGTGATGAAGAACGCGCAACCAAAATAAGTTCGGTCGCGTCCAAGTCGTTTTCAAGAAACTCGATTGCGGTTGCAAGACCAATACCGCGAGAAGCGCCAGTAATTAGGACGGCTTTACTCATCGCGATCAGTCTCCTTGCGGAACATGTAGTTCGCTAGTTTCAAATCGAATGGTGTGGTGATTTTGAAGTTTGTTTCAGGGCCGTTGATGAATGCAACATCAAATCCGGCGACAGCAACCAATGTCGCGTCTTCAGTAAACACGACATTGTTTTGTTTTGCGTGTTCATGGGCTGCTCGTAACTCTTCAGTTTCAAACTTTTGCGGAAGTTGAATGTTGCGAAGTCTGTCGCGTTCAAGGCTGCCAGTGATTTTGCCGGTTGCTGGTTCGACTGGTGCAACAGTGAACGGGATTGGCAAAGTTAACGAAACGTTTTTTGCAGGGCAGTCGATTAGAAGTTGGAAGTCTTCAGGGGAAACGAATGGGCGGGCCGCTTCGTTGATGATTACGCGTGGGGTGGTGACGTGTTCGAGCATGAGCGCGACGGATGCATGGCGAGTCTCGCCAGCTTCGACGAACTGGACTGGCTTGGTGATTGCGTAGTCAGTGACGATTTCGCGCACTTTGTCCAAAGAGCCATCTGGGTAGTTGATGATGATCTTTTCGATTGCATCAACCTTCTGCATCGCTAAGAGGTTGTAGGCCAAGATTGGGATGCCGTTTAGGTTTAGAAATTGCTTTGGCTTGTTCGCGCCCGATCGGGTGCCGAACCCCCCGTTGAGCAAGATTGCGGTGATGCCCTGAGAACTCATGAAACGCCTTTCTAATGCGTGCGAGCAAGGGCAAACCTTACCCAAAGTGCTTGGCTAGACTTCCGCTCACGCAGGCTAAAGGTTAGGAAATTTACGCATGACCAAGCGAATTGTGATTCACGCAGGTTTTTTTAAAACTGGCACCACCGCTTTGCAGTCCAGCCTGGCATACAACCGTGAGAAACTTCTTGAAAATGGGGTGCTTTACCCCGCATTGAGTTCTTCAGATGCTGCTCGTTCGACTGGGCAACATCGTGCCGCGTGGGCTTTGAAGGGTCGTCATTGGGGATGGGAAGGCGAAGGCGGAACTGTCACGCCAATTAAAGTCTGGAAAAAACTCGCGGACAAACTCAATAGTTTCAATGGTACCTCAGTTTTTTCATCCGAATTCTTGGCGGAACTAACTCGTGAAGATGTTGAACGAATGCGTGAGGACATCAAAGCTGACAAGATTGAAATCGTATTCACGCTACGCCCACTTGTGAAAATGCTGCCTTCTCAATACATCCAATCTTTGAAGTATGGCATGCGTTTAACTTATGAAGAATGGTTGCAAAGAGTTTTTAATGGCGGCGAGCAATTTGTGCAGTGGCGCACTTTCTGGACTAGACATGACCACCCAGATGTTATCCAACGTTGGGTTGATGTTTTCGGTGCAGAAAATGTAACCCTTTTAGTTGTTGATGAAACAAAACCCAATTTAATTTATGAAACTTTCAGCGAGTTGCTAAATCTTCCAGTAGGGACTTTAAAACCAGTTGAAGAAAAAGGGTTAAACCGTTCATTGACTTGGGAAGAAGCTTGTTTGCTGCTAGAGATGAACCAAAATTTCGATCGCACTCTGGGCTGGGGAGAATACGCCTCAATGATTCGAAACGGGATTTTTAGAAACCTCACTGATGTACCTGGCCGCGAAGGTCAAAGAAAATTACTAACACCGGAATGGGCTGTTACTCGCGCAATGGAACTCGCAGCAACGAATATTGCGAAACTTAACTCAATGGGCATAACGATTGTTGGCGATCTTGAAGCAACAGCAATTGCCGATGTGCCAACTGGAGTAAATGAGCCAACCACTTCTTTACCAATTGATTTCGCAGCTGAATTGCTTTTGTTGCACAAACAAGAATCTATTCTGAAAGACATTCCTGGCAAACAAATCCGAAATGAGTACTATCAAAGATTGAGTGCAAGAAACAGTAGCTTGCTGCATAAAATCGTTGTGAAAGTACTTAGAAAAATCACTAAGTAATTACTTAAACAAAAGGCCCGGATTGCTCCGGGCCTTTTTTATCGTTTGATTAGGAATATTCCTGCTCGCTCGTTCCCATCGCCTGATCAGGTGTGGTCTTTTGAACTTGAAGTAAGAATTCAAAGTTGGTTTTGGTTTCTTTGAGTTTGTTTAGCAACAATTCAATTGCTTGCTGGTTGTCGAGTGCGTGAAGAACGCGACGCAACTTCCAAACAACTTTAAGTTCGTCTGCAGCTAGCAAAATTTCTTCGCGACGAGTTCCAGATGATTCAATGTCGACAGCTGGGAAGATGCGGCGATCTGCGATGCGGCGATCGAGCTTGAGTTCCATGTTGCCAGTGCCCTTGAACTCTTCGAAAATAACTTCGTCCATTCGGCTACCTGTTTCAACAAGTGCGGTTGCGAGAATGGTTAGCGAACCACCATTTTCGATGTTGCGAGCTGCACCGAAGAATTTCTTTGGTGGATATAGTGC
>JAHEEQ010000126.1 GCA_024640585.1 Micrococcales bacterium | reverse complement strand
CTTGTTAAGAACAGTACTGAATTTGTTACTGCAGCTTCGGCATCGTAAATAAACCGCCCAATTAAAACAAGTGCAAGCGAGATTCCCGCCACCAATAAAGTTGATTGCAAACGCGATAGTTTTGGAAGGATTGCATCCATATCCAAACCCATGCTGTAGAGGTTTATTCCCCCTTGGCCTAAACTTCCAATAAAACCAAGAACAAAGATCGGCAATAACATCCATCCTGGAGTTTCGCGGAGTAAGCCTGTTACCAAACTAAATTCGTCGAATGCTGCGACCGAAACGAATGCACCAAAAATAGTTGGAACAGATAGACCTACAAAAAGTCCCCAGAAAGTTGCATTAAAGACCTGCTTTGCAGTGTGGTGTTCTGGAGAAATGTAACGTGACCAGTCTCCTGCGAGAGTCACATACGAAATCGGTCCTGCCGCACCAGCGGTTAATGCAGCCAGCATCCAAGTCGGAGTCAAATCAACCAGAGCATATATATCTGGCGCACCTGCGTAACTTGCATCAAACAAAGGCCAAAGTGCAATGATTATCAAAATCATAGTTATGCTGATGATTGGCACGATGTATTTGTTCAAACTCACCAAAATTGTGTAACCAAAAATAGCTGCAAGAATCACTGCGACTGCAATTAGAACGTAGCTCACAGAAAGCTCCACAACAGAATTCTCTGTGAGTTCATAACCCCGTAAGTTTGCCCAGACGCTTGCAACTGTATCTCCACCAGTCCAGATGGCTAAAGCAATGTATTGGAGACAAAGTAGCAGTCCAACAAGCGAAGCGATAAGACGTCCTCGAACGCCAAAGAATGCCCCCGAAGTTACAGAATTATTTGTGGCACTTCTGTGGCCGAGCAATCCAGCACCTGCGACTAAAAGACTGCCAACAAAAGTACCCACCAAAATAGCTGAGATTGCCTGCCACCAACCAAGTCCGTACAGAATGGAGAGCCAGCCAAAAACCATCACGCTCAAAGAAAGGTTTCCACCCCAGAGCATTTTGATTATGTCTGACGGTTTACCGGTTCGATCAGCGTCGGCGATTGTGTCCACACCGTAAGTTTCGATACGTGGTTGATTAGCCATTTCGCTCCGTTCCTACTCCGGAACAAACTATCTAATCGACAACGGTTCCGTACCCATTTAGTTTATAGACGCGTACATAGTCAATGTAAGTCTTTGAGGTAGTCCAGTTGCCCCAAAGTCCTCCAAAGCCGCCACCAATAGGTCCAACGGCGTTGTTGAAGATTAGGAAGTAAGGCTTATTCCCAGGCCAAAATTCACTGCGGATTGATTGTTTAGTTACTGTCCAAAATGCAACTCGGTCTACATACAGAGTCATTTGATCTGGCGTCCAAGCGAGGCCGAAGGTGTGAAAATCCGAATAGAAATTAAAGCCTTTATAGACATCACCGTACTCATACAAATGATTGCCGCAACAGCCTGAATTGTTAGAAGAATAATGAAGCGCTGCTGAGTTTCGTGTTGGTGCGTTGCCACCTTGCTCTGCAATATCCATTTCTCCAGAGTTCGGCCAACTCACATCAACAATGTCCGCACCTAACATCCAAAATGCCGGCCAGTTTCCTTCGCCCTGTGGCATCTTCATTCTTGTTTCAATGTACCCGTATTGAAATGAAACTTTTCCTTGTGTATCGAAGCGACCGCTTGTAAAAGCGCAATCTGCTCCGAGGCAAGTAGCAGGAGCAGGGGGCGCAGAATTTACTCGATTGGTAGTGATAACGGCATTTCCAGCTTCAATAGTTATAGCTTCTGGAATGTAATACTGCGATTCATTGTTATGGCATGTTCCACCACCGTTGGCTCCTGTTTGTCCACAGTACCGAGCGGTCCAGCTACTTGAATTGATGCCTGTTCCGCTATTGAATTCATCGGACCAAATCATGTTTCCAACTGTGAAACTTGCAATCTCAGGAAGTATTTCAGATTCTGGTTGTGCAGGAGTGGTAATAATTCGCTTCACAGTTTTTACACGATAATCCATCGAGGTTTGACGTAGCCAAAATGTGTAGGTTGTTTCGGCTTCAAGTCCAGAGATTCGTATTGGACTTTTTAGTGTCTTTGTCCAAGTTCTCCCATTGACTGAATACTTGATTTGGCGAATTTTTTTAGAGTTTGCTGTGTCTTTTTTATATTTCACAACAATTTGATCGTGTTCTGGAGCCGTGATGCTGGTGATAATTGGAGCTTTAAGCGTGGAAAAACTAGATGGCTTTGCGTTTGAAGGCAATATCGTGAAGAGAATTAGTCCAGTTGTAATTGCAACCAGAACTCGAAGTCGATTCGCCATCTTTATCCTTACGGTTTAGGTACATATCGAAAAGGCCCTCAGGTTACCCCGAGGGCCTTTTCACTATAGAGAGAAACGAACTAGGAGACTTTCACCTTTGTTGAGTCGCTGAACACTGCAGTTGAACCTGCACCGTTTGTAGCAGTAACGCGAACGCGGATGAACTTACCCTTTTGGGCAGTCTTCAAAGTTAATTTCTTTGCACTTGCACCGGCAATTGACTTGCAATTTGCAGGCTTAACTGAAGGGTTGTTAGTACCTTTCTTGGTGCAAGCGAACCATTGGTAAGCAAGTGTTGGCTCGCCTTCCCATGATGCAATGAAACCATTTGCAGTTAGCTTCTTGCCAACCTTTACGGTTCCGCTGATTGTTGGGTTCTTTGTCTTAACTGGTGCTACAGCAAAAACGTAACCGTTTAGGCTCAAATTGCTAAGTGAGTAGCTTTGCCCGTCAAGCCCTGCGTCAGAAGTTCCGTCACAGTTGTAGTTCGGGAAGAACACGATTGTTGAGTATTGGACATCGTTAGACCATTGTGAGTCTGTTGAAAGATCCAATGTGTAATCATGTGAACCTGCTGAAGCTTCAAATGGGAATTCAACAGATGAAGTACCCCAAAGATTTTCCAACTTAACGCAAGCAGTAGCTGCTTCATTTGAATCAAATGTGAACGAAACATCAGAACCGATTTTTAGGTCTGTGTATTTGCGAAGTGTCACACCTGCCCATGGGTTTCCTGTTTTGGTCATGTTTAATGCGCCATCAGAAGCAGTGGTTGCTAAACCTTCGAATGCACCAGTGAATCGATCTGCTGAAGCATTTCCAACTGCGATGTCATCGTCAGCAAATGTGACTCCAGTAGCAGTTTCTGGAAGATTTGGTCCATCGTAGCTTTCAAGATTATCAATCTTGTAGGTAGCACCGAATGCAACTGGGTTGGTTGAACCATCGTAATTTGGGAAAACGATGATGTTTGTGTAATCAGCTGATGAGTTGTAACCAGTTAAGTCAGCAATCTCAATAACAACTTGTTGCCAGCCATTGGTAGTGGTGAATGTTGCTTGTGCAGCATTTCCACCGTTGATGTCTTCAATTTTCAGAAGGTTTGCAACGCTACCGTTTTCAGGTTGATACCAATCGAAAGCAACTATTGCTCCGACTTTACGATCTGAGAAATGTGTAATCATTACACCAGACCAGGAGTCACCATTTTTAGTCATTTCGAGAACTTCATCCACGATAGAAGCTGAGAAGTTACCCCAGTAACCCTGTGGATGGTCACCACTATTGCTTTGGTCTGCTTCATTACCAATTGTGTCTTCTGGTGAGAAGTCAACGAGTGTGTATGTTGCAGGAGTTGTTGCTGATGCAGGAACAACTGCTACTAGTGCGCCAGCGCCAACTAGTGACAGAGCGCTCAGAAGTGCCAAGAACTTAGTTCTTGACTTTGTTGTTTTAGCCATTGGTTTCCTTCCCGGAGGCTTAATTGATACTTGTCGTGCTCGCACACGTAAGCGAAAAGTAACCCTGAAAGCGGTTTTATGGAAGCGGTTTCACGAGCAAAATGCAGGGTTGTTGTGAAACCGTTATGAAGCCGGTTTCAGAGGTATTAGTGGGAAATTAGCTGACCTTGACCATTTATCGCGTAGTAGCGCGCATAGTCAATAGTGAACTGTGAGTCTGTTAGATCGAAATCAATCAAGCCACCCCAGATTCCACCCATAGCAAGATTAAGAATCAAGTACTGCTCGTTGTCGAAGACCCAGTCAGCATCTGTCTTTTCGTATGTGTAATAAAGCTTGTTATCCACATACCAGTCGATTCGATCTTCGAACCATTCAATTGCATACACATGGAAATCTTCGGTTGTGCTCGGTCCTGTGACGCTCCAATTGCCGCCTCGTCCGCCGCCACCGGAAAGTGGTCCGTGGGCTGTGCCCCAAAGTCCTCCTGGCCAAGAACCTTTTAGTTCCATGATGTCGATCTCACCACAAAATGGCCAACCGTCTTCATCAATGTTCGCACCGAGCGTCCAAACAGCAGGCCAGGTACCTTCACCTTTTGCACCTTTTGCACGAACTTCAATTCGTCCGTACTTGAAACCAACTTTATTGTAGGTAACAATTTTTGAACTCAACCAATTGCAGTTTCCATAATAGCAACTGTAATTAGCAGCATTGGTTTTCGTTGCGCTGATTACAAGTTGACCCGAACCATTCAGTTCGGCTAATTCGCTTAAATAGTACTGACGCTCTTCATTGCCCCATCCAGGATTGTCAAACTCTGGTGCACTTCCATCGCCTTCCTGGGCTGTCCAAAAGTCTGAATTGAAAGACTCATTTTCTGAACCACTGAATTCGTCTTGCCAGAGTAATTCATATTTTCCCGTCAGAATTCCTTTTGGAATGAATTTTCTAACAGCTTTAAGTGTTTTAGTTTTGAAGCCAGACTTTGTGTAGGTAATTCTTGCAGTTACGTAAGTTCCGCGATCTGCTGCTTTTACAGAGTAGGTGGTTTTTGTTGCCTTAGGAATAACTTTGTTGTTACGAAGCCACTCAATTCTCTTTTTTACTCCAGCGGTCTTGACCTTAGGAAAATTTAGTTTGATTACATCTTCAGTTAAGTCTGTGTACTCGATAGAAATGTGGCCACTGGTCACAATTTTGCCAACTGCATACGCACTTGACATCAATGACGACACTATTGCTACAACTACTAATAAAGCAGTGGCCACATTTCTAGTCGAGATTTTCATAAATCTACTTAACTTTACTCGTTACGGTTTTCTTAACTGAATTACAAATCACAATAACTTTGTGCTTACCCTTTGATTTCTTGAAGAGGTAGGTTACAGAAGTCTTGCTTGCACCTGGAGTCTTTGTGACTTTTTTACCGTCAATCGTGATTTTTATAGCTTTTCCATGCGGATTTGCCACAACAACTTTGATTTTGCCTTTCAAGCCAGTGACAGTGATAGCTGTCTTGGCAGCGGTTGGATCGGTGTAGAAGTGGAACTCCACCATGTCACCAACAAGAGTGATGGCATTACCAAACTCTGGATACATTTGTGAGAACAAAGCACCAGTATCTGAAGTCAAGAAAGTGTCAGTCAGATTAGTAGGTTTGATTTGACCAGTTAGGTCAGTATTTCTCGCCTTGAATAGCGCATTTCCAAACGCATCTGTTACCGCAGTCCAAACTGCTTGGTCTTCAGAATCATCTGCAGTCGCATCGGTTGCAGTTGTGCCATTAGTCATTTTGGCATTGCTATGGCTGTTGGCTTTATTTACTTTCAAACTCACTGTTTGGCCAACGATTGGCTTTCCATCCGCTTCTTCAAAATGGTAAGTCAAGTTGATTTTGCGACTTGCAGGAGCATACTTTTGGAAAAACTTCATTCCGTCTGGGTACCAGTCATTTGTTACGGTGAATAGATCTTCGAGGTCAGTGCGTTCAATCGAGTTGGTCTCAGTGAAAATTGGAGTCGCTACCTGAGCCGAGACGGTTGTGTAGTCATAAGACGGCGCATCTTCTTTGTAGAAGTGGATTTCGGTCATGTCAGCTTGATCGATTAATTGACCTAAGACTTCAGGATAAATCTGTGTGTACAAAGAGACGTTGCAGTCGAAGTCGGACTCATGTCCACGTTCGGTAAAGGAGACTGGCTTTGGTTCGCCACAAATATCTTGTGTGTCAAGACTTTCAATGGTGAATGTGACAAACCCAAAAGCGTCTGTGAGTGCATTCACTTGTAGCTGATCTAGTGGCGCTTTATCAACACCGTCAGTTGGACCTTGTCCATTTACTTTAAGAATTGAATTTGCTAGAGAGTAACCCTTGTTGACACGAAGTTTTACATTTGTGTTGGCTAATGGCTCATCAGTGTCGGCATTTGTCACCAAATATGTGAAGTGGATAGTCGAACCAGCCGGTGCCCATCCTTGGCGGAATGTGAAACCTTCCGCAAACCAGTTTTGGCCAACCCAGTTTGCTTCCATGTCTGTGTCGCGCCAGGAATTGGTGTCGTCAAGTTGCGGAGTGATTAGTCGGATTTCTACATTTTCTGGAAGTGCACTTGCACTAGCTGAGAATGCTGGAATAGTCGCGGCAGCAAGTAGAAGAGATATCCACAATGCCATCTTGCGAGTAATTTTTTTCATTTCGTTTCCTTAATTAGTAGTTGAAACAAACTTTGGTCTTAACCCTTTACTGCGCCATCCATCACACCTTGAACTAACTTGCGTCCAACGAGTACGAATAGCAATAGCAAAGGTGCAGTGGCCATGAAAGCGCCACCTAGATTTAGTGCGTAGTCCAGGACGTAACTTGCCTTCAATTGATTTACCGCAACCTGCGCTGTGAAATTGTCTGGGCTAGTTAGCACAAGTGTCGGCCAGAGGAAGTCATTCCAAGAAGCTAGGAAAGTGAATAATCCAAGAACGAATGCACTTTGACGAATAATTGGAAGCACCACATGCCAGAAAGTGCGAAGCACTCCTGCTTGATCGATGCTTGCAGCTTCTAGTAGTTCATTTGGCACTTGCGCGTCAATGACTTGTCGCATCCAGAAAACACCGAATGCAGAAACAAGTGCTGGAACAATCAAAGCTGTCAAACTGTCAATCCACCCTAGCTTCGAAACCATGATGAACAATGGAATGATTCCAAGTTGGCTTGGAAGCATCATGGTTCCAATTACGAACAAGATCATGAATCTGCGACCGCGGAAATTCAGTTTTGCGAATGCAAAACCCGCCAGGGCTGAGAAAAGAACTTGTGCAATTGCAACGGTGACGCCGACAAATGCAGTATTTAGAAGTGCTCTTGTGAAGTCAACAACCTCATATACGTGCCCAATTACTGTCATAAACCTTGGTCCAGGTGTAAGTGACGGTGGCATCTTGGAGATCTCTTCAGTACCGCTTGATGCGACAACAAACATCCAGTAAAAAGGGAATACCGAAATGAATGTGATCAAACCAAGCGAGAAATAACCACCGATTCTTACGCGATGCCAGCCCGGAGCCATTTTGGATTTAGAAAACGGTACTTTCATCGCGCATCCTCACTTGCAAGTCGACGTGTAATTGCAAAGTTAAGTAGCGAAATAATCAACACAATCACCGTAATTGCAATACCAATTGCTGCGCCGTATCCCCAGTTGATATTTGTAAATGCTTGTTCAAACAGATAAAGAGTCAAAGTCGAGAATTGACGATCGCTGCCACCAGTTGCACTTCCAAATACCAATGGTTCAGCAAACACTTGCAAACCACCGATAGTGCCAACAATAAGAACGAAGGTGATTGTGTTCTTTAGTTGCGGAAGGGTTACGTACCTAAACGTCTGCCAACGGCTTGCGCCATCAATCGATGCAGATTCGTAAAGTTCATTTGGGATTGCCAACATCGCAGCCAAGAAAATCAGTGCGTTGTATCCAACCCAACGCCAAGTAATCATTGTGGCAATAGCAATGTGACCTGGAATGGTTTGCTCTTGAAAATCCACATGATCAAATCCGAATAAACCGATAACCCAGTTGATTAGACCGTAATCGCGCCCAAAAAGCTGTTGGAAAATAATCGCTACAGCTAGCACTGATGTGATATTCGGTACCAAGAGAATTGTGCGCCAAAGAGTTTTTGCACGCAGAGTTGGATTTCGTAGGATGGAAGCCAGCCCAATCGCCATAGCCATCTGTGGAAATGTCGAAAATCCCCAAATGCTGAAAGTGTTTTTGACCGAGTTCCAGAAATTTTCGTCATGCCAAAGTCGAATGAAGTTATCGGTGCCAACAAAGACTTGGTAAGTCGGATCTAGTGGGTCCCAAGAGTAGAACGCAATGTAAACCGAATACACGACTGGTAATAAACCGAAAATAATAAACATAATGAAAAAAGGAGCCGTAAACAAATATGCCCAACGGCCATTTAGAGACCTAACTCCATTAATTTTTTTTGGCTTTGCTTTTTTGTTTGCAGGTTTCCATGGAGAGGGAGCCGCAAAAATGCGGCTCCCTTTGGTGGTTTGGGTGCTCATGTTTACCCGCCAACTGCAGTAGCGATTTCAGCCAGAGCCTTCTTCCATGCTGCTTTAGCTTTTTGCTTTCCGGCTGCAACGCGGGCAAGTGCATTACCAAATGCAGAGTCGATAGCACGTTGCTTTTTGCCTTCAAATATTGGCTTCAGTTTTGATACACCAGCAGCATAAATCTTTCCGATTGGAGCATTATTGAAGAACGATGACTTGAAGTTCAACAATTTTGGATCATCGTAGAGACTTGTTGTTGTTGGGAAGAAACCGTATGTTTCAAATACTTTCAACTGTTGTGCAGGAGCTAAGTACCATTGAATGAAATCCCAAGCAGCCTGACGGTTTGCAGGATTTCCTGAACTCGGAATTGAAAGTTGAGTTCCACCTTGGTTTCCACCACCACCAGGGATCGAAGCGACATCCCATTTACCAGCGGTCTTTGGTGCTTGTTGCTTGATGTAATCCAACATCCAAGCTGGTGCAAGAATTACAGCAAACTTACCTTTAGTCATTCCAACGTTCCAGTCGGAAGTGAACTGACCAACACGAGTTCCAATTTTTTTGTTCAAGGCTACGACTGTTGCATCAAACGCTTCTTTAACAGCTTTGTTTGTCTTGTAAATCAGAACACCATTTGGTGTGTTGTTGTTGCGGTAGTACTTCTCTTTGCCTTGGTTTAGTTTCGCGCCGAAGATTGAACCAGCGTTATCCATGAAGCCAATTCCGGCTTTTTTCTGCTTTGCAGTAAGAGAATTCATGTATTTCTCACCAACAGCGATGAACTTGTCCCATGTTGGCCAAAGTTTTCCAACAGCATCACGATTAGTTGGTAGACCAGCTTTCTTGAACAAGTCAGTACGGTAAGCAACTTGAAGTCCACCGACGTCAGTAGGAATACCAATTACAGACTTGTCGTAAGCAACACCGTTAGCCCAACGCCATGGAAGATATTGCTTCTTGATTGTCTTCGCACTCTTGTTTCCTGCAGTGGTGTGCATATCGCGAAGATCGATGAAACATTGTGGGTATGAACGCCAATAACCTGAATATGCAATTTCGATGGCAGTGATATCTGGACCACTCGAGCCTGCGGTGCATGCGGTAACTAAGTCACGTCCATTTAGTGGATCAAGGTCAGATTTCTTAATGTCCAAAGTAATTTCTGGATGTAAAGTTTTGTACTCTCGAACTAGAAGCGGCTGTATAACATTGCCGAAAGTCCAAATCTTCAAAGTCTTTGCTTCTGTAGCTTTTGCAGGTGTGAGACCACTGATTGTTGCAATCATTGTGAATATCGCGAGTGCAGACGCAATTAGCAGTCGGAATTTTGCCGCCATTTATTCTCCTGGGAAATTAAGATTTCAGACTTATGAAATCGGTTTCTTGTGTGTATAGTTAATCGTGAAAGCGATTTCTTGGCAATACCTGCCTAGAGCAGCCCGAGCAATTGTTATCAAGTCGTCACCTATGCAAATATGTCATTTTGCGGGTACTTTGTGAGGGCTATAAACCAAGGGAGTTGACATGAGTTCATTCAAAAAAGCAATAATTGCCGCACAAATCGCGGCTTTGGCTTTGGTCTGTGTATCTATTCTGCCAACCTCAACGGCTGTTAGTCCTTTAGCAAAAAAATACCTTTGGCAGGTCGAATTCAATGGAAAAGCGGGGCAAGCTCCTGATAGCAAATACTTCAAGTACAACCTCGGCGGCGGCGGATGGGGAAACTCTGAAGAGCAGTACTACATAAATTCAAGAAAGACCTCTGCCACCGACGGTAATGGCAAAATGGTTTTTACAGCGAACAAGATCTCGTATGCCTTGCCAAGCAGTGACAAATACTTCCCTTACAAATTCAAGAGTGCCAGGATTTATACCAAGGGCAAATTAAGTTTTAAGTACGGAAGATTAGAAGCGCGAATTAAATTGCCATCTGGTGTTGGAACATGGCCAGCATTTTGGATGCTTGGAACAAATAGCAGCTCAGCTATTTGGCCTGATTGTGGCGAAATTGACATTATGGAAGCCCGCGGGTCTTTGCCTTCAACAACTTTTGGAACCATTCACGGACCAGGTTATTTCGGCGGCGGCGGAATAACCAACGGTGTGACTTTGAGTGATGACCTAACATCTGGATACCACGTATACGCTGTGAATTGGAAACCAAATTCAATCGAATGGTACATAGATGATCAGTTGTACCACAGTGTCACAAAGGACCAAGTTGCACCAAATAGATGGGTTTTCAACCACGAATTTTTCTTGATTCTGAACTTGGCTATGGGCGGTTTGTTTACAGGCGAAATTGATCCTGATCTAGAACAAACAAAAATGTATATTGATTGGATTCGTTATTCTAAATTTGATGGTTGGGGCAAAGTTTCTTACAAATAGTGCAAAAAGACTGGATTTTATGCTTCTATTTGCTTAACTTCGCCAACACCGTCAATTGAATAGACTCGAATATAGTCAATCGATAATTCCGCATGACTCAAAGAAGGATCAATCGCTCCGGTGAAGTTTCCGCCCATCGCTAAATTTGTGATGAGGTAAAAATCGTGGTTGTAGACCCATTCGAGTGGTGAAATTTCATCTGCAGTGTTTCGATGGTACATAACTCCGTCGTAGAACCAACGGATCTCATTCGGCATCCACTCAATTGCAAATTCATGATATTCATCTAATAGCTTGTCGGAGGTTTGATAAACCAAACCTTTGCCTTTGTCGCCAAAATATTTTGGACCATGCAAAGTGCCGTAAACAGAATTAGGTTGGTCGCCGCGACTCTCAACTATGTCAATCTCACCACACTGTGGCCAAGGAACAGTCTCGATATCAGTACCAAGCATCCAAAGCGCTGGCCAAGTTCCGAGTCCTGATGGGAGCTTTAGTCTTGATTCAAATCGACCATAGCGAAAATGCACTTTATTAAAAGTCGTCAACTTTGCGCTTGACCATTCCGCCTTGCCGTAATAGGCATCAGGCTGTTCGCCTTCCGGAATGAGATCGGCAGAAATAACTAAATTGCCATTGCCATCAGTGCTTACATTTTTGTCAGTGTAGAACTCTCGTTCCTGATTTCCCCAACCAGGTATTCCATATTCGGTACCGTCGCCTATGTTGAAATTCCAAAACTTTGTATCAGGCAAAGTTCCCTTAGACTCGTTGAAATCTTGTTCCCAAATGAGCTTGAGTTCTGGACTGTTCATTTCCGCGCCTTTCGGACTGTGACCTAAAAAGTAACACATAACGATTTCATCAAGAAACCGATTTCACGTTAGTTTTTCTTGCGGGACTAGCGTGAGGCACCTAGCCTAAGGCAGGTGAAACCGATTTCACAGTAATTTTTGTAAAACCGATTTCATTGGCAGTAAACGTTCATCAAGGAGCATTAAAAGATGATTAACAACTTCCCCTCGGACTTCAAATGGGGTGTTGCAACTTCTAGTTACCAAATTGAAGGTGCAACCAACGAAGATGGACGCGGCGTAAGTATTTGGGACACTTTCGCAGCCACCCCAGGAAAAGTTGTTAATGGTGAAAATGGTGATGTCGCTTGCGATCACTACCACCGTTTCAAAGAAGATGTTGCGCTAATGAAGAAATTGGGAGTTCAGTCCTATCGTTTTTCGATTGCCTGGCCTCGTCTCTTTCCAAATGGTGACAAAGTTCGTGAACAGCGCGGCTTTGATTTCTACAATAAATTGATTGACGAACTTATTGCAAATGGAATTGAACCACTAGCAACTTTGTACCACTGGGACCTGCCGCAAACTTTGCAAGACAAAGGTGGGTGGGCGAATCGAGAGATCGTCGATAGTTTTGTCGAATACGCAGAAGCTGCAGTAGACGCTTTCGGAGATCGCGTTCAAAACTGGATTACATTGAATGAACCATGGTGTGTTTCTTGGCTCGGCTACATGCTGGGAGTTCATGCTCCAGGTGTCAAAAACCTTGATCATGCAATTGGAGCTTCTCATCACACTGCCCTTGCACACGGTCTGGCTAGCCGGGCAATGCGCGCGGTAAATCCAGCAATAAACATTGGCATTGCACCGAATATGACCAACTACAGAATTGATGATGAAAGCAATTCTGAATTGATTGAGCTAAAAGGATTGATGGATTCGCACGTAAACCGTTGGTGGATTGAAGCATTCCAATTTGGCCAATATCCAAAAAACTTAGCAGATTTTTATGGTGACAAGCTGCAGAAATATGTTTTGCCTGGTGACATGGATTTAGTAAAAGTGCAAACAGATTTTCTTGGAATTAATTATTACAACGATGCATTCCTCGGAACTCCTAAACCTGAAGATAAGCCGATTTCAGAAGGTGGGCTATTTCCGTTCCCTCAACGATCAAATGGTGAACTACCTCAACCGCAAACTGACATGGGTTGGCCAATCACCCCAATGGGCATTCATGATTTAGTATTGCGAATCAAGAAGGATTGGCCACAAATAGTTGACATCGCGATTACTGAAAATGGAGCAGCATTTCCAGAAGGTCCAAATCAAGATGGCGAAGTCCACGATGACCGTCGCATTGACTATTACAGCTCCCATGTTGACGCCCTTGGCTTAGCTATTGCAGCCGGCGCACCAGTTAAGAGTTACTACGCGTGGTCATTTATGGATAATTTTGAGTGGGCCGAGGGATATGCAAAACGTTTTGGAATTGTCCATGTTGACTTCCAGACTCTCAAGCGCACACCAAAGGAAAGCGCAAAGGTCTACAGTTCTATAATCCACGCACACAGCTCGTTTTGGGAGACTGTCACGCAGAGTTAGGGGTTGGTATGGCTTATTCAGAAAAGCCAAAACCGACCTATTCTGAGATAGCAGAAGTTGCAGGAGTATCTGAGGCAACTGTCTCTCGAGTTCTAAATGGTGACGAACGTGTGCATCCAGACAGAGTTAAAGCGGTAAAAAAAGCTGTTGACAAACTGGGTTACCGCCGAAATCGTATTGCAGCTGCACTTGCATCTGGTAAATCACGTCTCATAGCGATTGTCATCGAAGACGACTTGAGTGTCTTTTCCGACCCATTTTGGTCGAGCGTATCGACAGGTGTTTCAAAAGTTTTAATGGAAAATGAATTGCAAACCTTGTTGATGGTTGCACAATCAAACGAAGTAGACGGTCCGGTTGCGCACTACCTCGAAGGCGGCGAAGTAGATGGTGCGATCTTCTTCCAGATGCACAAAGACACTTTGGTAAAAAAATTAGCTAAGCAGGGTTTGCCAGTAGTTATTGCGGGAAGTCCACACAAAGATGCTGGCTTGGCATATGTTGACACTGACAACTATGGCGGTGGAAAAATCGCAACCCAACACCTTTTCGATGTTGGATGTAAACGTGTGGCGGTTATCACGGGTGATGTTGGTGCAACTGCTGGACGACTCCGGTTAGATGGATTTCTTTCGGCTTGCAAACTAAATAAATATGAACCTCCAAAGAATTACATCGCTCACGGCGACTACTCATTTGAAAGTGGCCGGGACCAAATGACAAAGTTGCTTGCGATGAAATCTCGACCAGACGGCGTATTTGTTGCAAACGATTTGATGGCAGTCGGTGCAATCAAGGCAATTCGAGATGCAGGGTTCGGATGCCCAGAAGACATCAAAATAGTTGGATTTGATGATTCTTTACTTGCCCAAACTTCGCGACCAGAATTAACTTCCGTTCGCCAAGATATTGTCAAGCTTGGTGAGACTGTTGCGAACCTGATGATCAATGTGATCAACGGTGAAAAACCTCAACCAATAATTTTGCCTACCGAATTAGTGATTCGCGAAAGCGCGTAAC
>JAHEEQ010000268.1 GCA_024640585.1 Micrococcales bacterium | reverse complement strand
AAGCTGTGATGGATGAACTTAAAACCTTGGCTATGCTCACTGGCGGTGTTGTGATCGGCTCGGTGGGCGGAAAAATGATTGATAAGGTATTGGCCGTTGATCCGGCTGCAACGACCTTCAATGCTAAAGCACTGGCAAGACCCGTTGTATTACTGGGTGTTGGAACAGCAGGGAACATCATGCTCAAAGACCCCAACATGAAGATGCTCGCAACAGGAGTTGGTGCATCAGGCTTGTTATCTGGCGTGAAAATCTTGCTCAAAAAAGACTTGTTAGCAGGTCTAGCAGATTTTAACCTTGGAGGATCAAACGACCTTGGAGAACCAAGCATTTACCGCGAACCATTGAATTTATCAGTGGAGCGTTACAATCCGGATCTTCCGGCACTTTCATCACCAACAGCCTTCAACGTGGAGGAATTAGACATGCCGCATGCAGCGATGGCTCGTGCTTCGGCAATGGAGGATGAAGACCTTTCTTACATCGAAATCATTTAATTAATTACAAATCAAATAAACAATAAGTATCATGTTAACTCTTGGACAAATCGAAAACAGCGAGTACAACTTGCTAGGTGCCATGTCGGAAGACGACTTCTTACAAGCACTGGAATTAGGAGCAACGAGCGATAAGCGAAAGCTGTTTCGCAAAATGCAAAATCAGTCACGCGCCATGGCCACAGCCACAGGTTCTCGCTCTCGCGCAGAATTTGAAAAGCGCATTACTATGCTACCAAAGGAAATCCAACAAGGATTGGCAACACAATCTTTGCAAGCCGTTGATACCGCTTACTATGTGGTGAAAACCATCGGTGGCTCAAAAGTGGTGAAGATGTTCAAGGACGACGACACCAAAGTGGTAGGAACAAGCAACATCTCCAGTGGGAAATTGGAAAAAGGAAATCATTTTTTGTTATACGGCATTCAGTTGTTGGGTGGTGTGAGTGACACGAAGGATGATGCGAGCAAAGTGAACTTCGATGTCGTTCCAGATTACATCCGTGATGGTGAATTCGAGTTCAAAGCAAATGGAACTATTTTGGTGCCGAATACTTCTTGCGAGGTGTTTCAAACCACAGGTAAAGACACCTTCCGTGGACTTTGGATCTTGGATAACCCAAAAATCATTCGCGACCAACAATCCATTGAGTTGAATTTGGAGTGGGCTGCCAATGCACCTGAGAATACATTCTTAAAAGTAATCCTTCGCGGAACAGCTGTTATCAAAGCTTAAATTCTGAATCGAGATGAAAAACCATAAGTTTCAGCAAATACGTGTGCGCGTTAGTGATTTTGGGGAGTCAGTGCGCATCAATGCCCAAACCGATAAGCAATACGCCAAAATTCGTGGGATCTATGTCTCGCTTCCCGATGACTTGTTGCTATCTGGGGCATTGCTCGGACTTAGGGTGAATAATCAAGAGGTCTTTGAGGATGCACATGAGGTTAAGTTAATCACTAGCGGTCACCAAGTTGCTCCAAACAAGAAGTTTTTCTTCTTCGAGGAGCACTTGGAAGCTGGGGGCTCAGCCATTGAGGGCAAGTTCACCGATGCAGGTGAGCATGTATTTGTTAGTCAAGCAACAAAGATTGAGCAAATGAAAAAACGCAGAGAAGTAAGTGGCTATATGTATGAAGCAAAGATCTATCTGTGGCTAACCAATGAACAACACTAATGCTCTATGGCAGTCACACGCTATTCGATCGTTAGTCTAATGGTTCAAAAACCTGGAGAGATTATCTCGTTTCAACACAAGATTCCGGCATACCTAAAATGCTGCACAGGTTTTAAGTTGTCGCTTGTTGGATCGCTGGATGCGTCACAGCTAAATTGTGAAGTTGGAAGGTTGAGTGCTTCATTTAACAGTTTGAAGGAAGAAGCCATTACGGCCTCCTTGAAACATGAAGTGCTTGTTGCGCAGGACTTTCAAGAATTAGCTGTGGAATTGCAACCTGGTCAAATTGTGAGCGGAGTGTATGTAGATGAGCAGTTGAGCGAAGCGTTTAAGCCATATCGGGTGAATTTGTATTTGCGCTGCACAGATAAGGAAGTTAAAACGACTAAAACCCAAGCAGAATGTACGACCACCTGAACCATGTGCAACAGCAGTTCAAGCAGCGAGAAATCAAGATTGAATTGCAAGGATTTAAGTCAGTTTATACCAAACCTGGGACTTTGCAATACCACATTGAGGCCTACAATGAGTACTTGCTTTTGACCAATAGCGCAGTGCTACCGGTTGGTACTCGCATTTTGTCTGATACCTATAGCATGGAGATCAGAAAGGGTCATCGCCGGATTGAAGCACTAGAAGAGTTTAGTGGACTGGTGTCCATTGAGCTCCCGCAGGGAACATCATACTTTCCCATCATCGAATTTATTCAAATCGTCAAGGAATGAAAAAAAGAAAGATTTATCACGTGATCGAGGTTTGTCAGAAGATGATCAAAACCTTTCCTAAACAGGGGCACGAAAAGGTAACGTTTAATGCCATGTTTTACCGAAACGGTAAGCGCCTAAACAGCATTGATCAAGCCATTATTGAGAACTTCTCTCAACTGGTGCGTAGCTATGATAAATCAGAAAACCCTGACAAGGTAAAAGTTGAATTCAAGGATGTCGATACGGGTATGCTCATTTGGGCAAAGACTTTTGAGTGGACGGATGTCGATGAGGAAATCCCAAAGTCCCTTGCAGGATATGGTGGTTTGGGAGAAGCCGAAGTAAACGAGCTGGTTCAGCGCAAGTTTTCAGAAATGGAACGCAGCCGCGAGCTAGAAAGATTGACTTCTGAATTACAACGCATCAATGCCATCAATGAAGA
>JAHEEQ010000266.1 GCA_024640585.1 Micrococcales bacterium | reverse complement strand
ACAACTTTGATGGCACGCGGCGCATTCCCAGATAGTCACAAGCTTCACATGGGTATGCCTGGTATGCACGGAACCGTTGCGGCAGTTGGAGCACTTCAAAAGAGTGATTTGCTGATCACACTCGGTGCTCGTTTTGACGACCGCGTAACTGGAAAACTTTCTTCGTTCGCGCCCGAGGCAAAAGTCATTCACGCCGATATCGACCCAGCCGAAATTGGAAAGAATCGCGAAGTGGATGTTCCAATTGTTGGCGATGTTCGCGAAGTAATGATTGATTTAATTGAAGCTTTGCAACAAGATATCAAAGCTGGTGCTAAGCCAAACTTCATTGAGTGGCGCGACACCTGCTTGGGTTGGAAAGCAAAATATCCTTTGGGATACGAAAGCCATGATGGTTCACTTGCCCCGCAATATGTAATCGAACAACTTGGCAAAATCGCTGGAAAAGATTCCATATTTGCTGCAGGAGTTGGGCAACACCAGATGTGGGCCGCCCAATTCATCAACTACGAACGTCCAGGCACATGGTTGAACTCTGGTGGCCTTGGAACTATGGGTTTTGCAGTTCCAGCTGCAATGGGAGCAAAAGTTGGCGCACCTGACAAAACGGTTTGGGCTGTTGATGGCGATGGCTGTTTCCAAATGACAAACCAAGAGCTCGCAACCTGCGCAATCAATGACATTCCAATCAAAGTTGCACTAATCAACAACAATGTTTTAGGCATGGTTCGCCAATGGCAAACATTGTTCTACAACGAGCGCTACTCAAATACAAACTTGCATACAGATCGCATTCCAGACTTTGTAAAACTGGCTGATGCATACGGATGCCATGGTTTGCGTTGCGAAAAACCGGAAGATGTTGCAAAAACTATTGAAAAGGCGATGTCTCTAAACGACGCTCCAGTTGTAGTTGATTTCCAAGTGCACAAAGATGCAATGGTTTGGCCGATGGTTGCAGCCGGAACTTCAAATGACGACATCAAGATTGCTCGCGATCTCGCGCCGCAATGGGAACGCGGAGAGGACTAACCATGAGCCGTCACACACTTTCAGTTTTGGTTGAAGACAAGCCAGGTGTTCTTGCTCGTGTTTCAAGCTTGTTTTCTCGTCGCAGTTTCAACATCGAATCATTGGCAGTGGGTCCAACCGAGATGCCAGACATTTCCCGCATGACGATTGTTGTAAATGTTGAAGACTTACCGCTAGAGCAGGTAACAAAACAGCTAAACAAACTTGTAAATGTTTTGAAAATTGTGGAACTTGAAGACAACTCTTCAGTCCAACGTGAATTGTTGCTTGTTAAGGTGAAAGCAGATCAAGAAACACGTTCACAAATTCTCGAACTTGTCCAGATGTTTCGGGCAAAAGTTGTCGATGTTGTAAGCGATGCAATCACTGTCGAAGCAACTGGTTCAAACGAAAAACTAACTGCACTTTTGCGAGTTCTTGAGCCATACGGCATCAAAGAACTCGTGCAATCAGGTGTGGTGGCGATGGGCCGTGGCAGCAAAGCCATTTCCGACCGTTCACTTAAGAGCACCGACAAGACCAACTAAACTCCGCCCGCCCACTACACATAAGGATTACTCGTGGCTGAACTCTTTTACGACAAAGATGCTGACCTATCCATCATCCAAAACCGCGTTGTCGCAGTGCTTGGATACGGCTCACAAGGTCACGCTCATGCACTCTCACTTCGAGATTCTGGCGTTGATGTACGCGTAGGTCTTGCGCCAAACTCAAAGTCTCGCGCAAAGGCTGAATCAGAAGGTTTACGAGTTGTAGATCCGGCAACTGCAGTGGCTGAAGCCGACCTAACTATGGTGCTTGTGCCAGACCCAGCCCAGCGCGGTCTTTACGCCGAAGCCATCGAACCAAATTTGCAAGACGGCGACGCATTGTTTTTTGCGCACGGATTCAATATTCGTTACGGCTACATCAAGCCAAAAGCAACAGTTGACGTTTGCATGGTTGCTCCAAAGGGTCCAGGCCACTTAGTGCGCCGCGAATACGCAGCTGGCCGCGGTGTGCCAGCAATTGTCGCTGTTGAACAGGATGCATCAGGTAAAGCTTGGGATCTAGCCCTTTCTTACGCAAAAGGTATCGGTTCACTTCGCGCAGGTGGAATCAAGACCACTTTCACTGAAGAAACCGAAACTGACTTGTTTGGTGAACAAGCAGTTCTTTGTGGTGGCGCATCAGCGCTTGTGATGGCTGGCTTTGAAACTTTGGTTGAAGCTGGCTACCAACCGGAAGTTGCATACTTTGAATGCTTGCACGAATTGAAACTAATCGTTGACTTGATGTACGAAGGTGGCATTGCAAAACAACGCTGGTCAGTTTCATCAACTGCTGAATATGGTGACTATGTTTCAGGTCCACGTGTAATTGATGCACGTGTCAAAGAAAACATGAAACTAGTTTTGAAAGATATCCAAGACGGATCTTTCGCAAAGCGATTCATCGATGACCAAGATGCAGGTGCACCGGAATTCAACAAGCTTCGGGCTGCTGGTGAAGCTCATCCAATCGAAAAGACTGGTCGCGAACTTCGCAAACTCATGTCTTGGGTCAAGACAAACGACAGCGACTACCAAGAAGGCTCAACCGCTCGCTAGAGCAGGCGAAAAATTGAAAGCAATCGTCGTCCATCAAACTGGCGGTTCGCAGGAACTTCAATACGAAGAGACAGCGGATCCAACGTTATTGGGCGGCGATTTGCTTATTCGCACCAAAGCAATCGGCATCAACTTTATAGATGTTTATCATCGCCAAGGTGTATATCCGTTGCCACTTCCATTTACTCCTGGCCAAGACGGTGC
>JAHEEQ010000253.1 GCA_024640585.1 Micrococcales bacterium | reverse complement strand
AAAATAATTAAAGAGAACGCAAAAACAATTGGGTTTTCGGTAGATGTTAAAACGGCTGATGTTAAAACTTTTTTGAAATCACCTGCAGTGATGAAATTTGATTTGGTCTACATTGACCCGCCTTACGAATACCCAAATGCGGCCGTAGAGGAAGTGCTCCAGCTCTTGCTGCAAAACGGATATTTGAATACAGAAGCGGTCGTGGTCGTAGAGCGCAGCGCCAGAGGTGTTCAATTTGAGTGGCCAGCCGGATTTGAGCAGGTTCAAGAGCGAAATTATGGAGAAACTTCGGTCAAAACGGGCGTTTGCTAGGTTTCGCCTATGCGTAATGCGGTCTGTCCAGGCTCTTTCGACCCTGTGACCAATGGGCACCTAGACGTTTTCGAACGCGCAAGTGCCATGTACGACACCGTGACTATTGCTGTCCTTACTAATAGTTCAAAATCTGCTCTATTCACAATTGATGAGCGGATCAACTTCATAACTGACGCCTGCAAAACCTGGACCAACATCAAAGTGGTTTCGTTTCAGGGACTGTTAGTAGATTTTTGCAAACAAAACGATATTTCAATTATCGTAAAAGGATTACGTGCAGTCTCTGACTTTGATTACGAATTGCAGATGGCGCAGATGAACTACCGCCTTGCGAAAATTGAAACTTCATTCATCGCGACTAATCCAGAATTCGGCTATCTATCTTCTTCGCTTATAAAAGAGATCAGCAAACATGGGGGAGATGTGAGCGGGCTCGTGCCCGACAAAGTTTTAACAGCACTAAAGGCGAAATCCACACAAGGAGGAACCAAATGAAAGCAAGTTCACTAGTCGATGAACTAATCGACATAGTGGAAGCCGCAAAGAACATGCCGCTTTCGCAATCTTGTGTCATCAACCGAAGTGAAGTACTCGGACTATTAGATGAAATCCAAGAAGCACTCCCACGCGAGTTCTCCCAAGCAGCTTCGCTTTTGAATGAACGCGATTCAGTTCTACAAGATGCCGCAGCTGAAGGTCAGAGAATTATTGACATCGCAAAAGCTGAAGCACGTGCACTTGTTACCGAGCAAGCTATATACAAAGAAGCTTTGAAATCGGCCGAAATCATGAGCCAAGAAAATGAAATGGAAATTTTGAAGAAGCGCCGCGAATTGGACGACTACATTGACGCGAAATTGGCCGCTTTTGAAGCAGCATTGGTTAAGACTCTGAATGCAGTTCAAGCTGGCCGTGAGCGCACCGCTGTCCGCCTACAAAGTGAACTTTTGCACGAATCTGAGAGTCAGGATCCGGGTAACTTCTTCGGAGACTGGCAAGACCCACGCGCTTAGGACGGGCTAGAACCTCTCTTTTTGGGATACCACCGATTCTCAGGTATCTTTCGCCCTCGGTCTACAGGGCCAAGACCTGCAACTGACTGTAATTGTGAGGACCTGTGAACACGCTCGATCCGCGCTCAGCGCTGGTGCTCGACACCCATGAACTGGGGCGTCGCGCAGGAGCAATGTTCAAAAAGTCACTCACAGTGCCAGCACCAGATGGACTTGGTGACGATGTCATCGGCATTCAATCCGGTTCTGACATCACATTGGATATTCGATGTGAGTCAGTAATCGAAGGAATGTTGGTTTCGGGAAATGTGATTGCAAAAGCAACTGGAGAATGTTCTAGATGCTTGGACCCAATCGCATTTGAAGTAACTGTTCCGGTTCAAGAACTCTATGAGTTTGAGGGACCAGAGAACAATGACGAAGAAACCCTAAAACTCGAGGGCGATTATCTCGACCTTGAACCGGTGGTAAGAGACGCACTCGTGCTTTCGTTACCACTAGCACCACTTTGCAATGATGAATGTTTGGGACTTTGTTCTGAATGTGGCATCAAATTAAGTGAAGCACCAGACCACCAACACGAATCGACAGATTCAAGATGGCAAGCTCTAAAAGGTTTGCTAGACGAAAAGAAAGAAGGCTGACCTACCATGGCAGTACCAAAGCGCAAATCTTCACGCTCTAACACTCGCGCTCGTCGTTCACAGTGGAAAACTTCTGCTGCAACACTTGTAACTTGCGATCGTTGTCGCGCACCTAAGTTGCCACACCGTGCATGCGGAAACTGTGGAACTTACGATAAGCGTCAAGTTCTAGACGTTTAATCTCTAAAGTTTCAGCGCACCCGTGCCTTCAATTGAACGCGGGTGCGCTGATGTTTTATTGACTAAAGTTTGATTATGACTGCAAATCAAGTTGATGTAGTACGAGAAGCGGTATCTAAAGTCTTGGACCTGCCACTCGATGTTCTTGTTGGCTCAACCCCTTTTGAAGATTTGGGTGTCGACTCAATTGCCCGCATTGTCATCGTGGATGTTATTTTGCAACGTCAACCATCTTGGACGATTCCAGCTGAAACTATTAAGTATTCAAAAACCATTTCTGAATTTGCAGAGGGAATTGTTTTGGGGGATTTAAATGGCTGACATGTCAGATCTTCGCGCCCGATTGGGATTTGACGTCGGAGATGATTTATTAACCCTAGCAATGACTCATCGTTCTTATTCGTACGAAAACGGCAACATCCCTACGAATGAAAGACTCGAGTTTCTCGGAGATGCTGTGCTGGGTTTGATTGTGACGGATACGCTGTACAAGTTGCATCCAGATGTTGCAGAAGGTCAATTAGCAAAATTACGAGCAGCAGTAGTAAATGCTCGAGCATTGGCAGAAGTTGCACGCACGGTTGGACTTGGCGAATTCCTACTTCTTGGCCGCGGTGAAGAAACCACAGACGGAAGGTCGAAGCCTTCGATTTTGGCAGACACTTGTGAAGCGGTGATCGGAGCTGTTTATTTAAG
>JAHEEQ010000232.1 GCA_024640585.1 Micrococcales bacterium | reverse complement strand
TTTGTTTCAACATTGGGTGCGATTGAATCTCAGGAGGTGGCGTCTCGTCCTTGCATAGAATGGCCACGTGCTCATTTCATGCCAGAAGTTTGAACAGGTACGTGCCCATTTCATGCAACCTTTATTTCGACTATTTACATGAAAAACTATCAATCATTTGGAGATCGATACCGCTTAGAACATGGACACCCCTTTGCTGAGCATGAAATTTTTCATGAATTTCTGCTCATCAGTCCCAGTTACCGAATTGCCCATCAAGTAGCAAGCGGTAAAGACATTGATCAATCGGTGATCGACAGTATTGAAAGTTGGGACTCAGTTGTAGAAAACTACGAGCTTTGCGGCGACATTTACTCGACGCCTTTTCTCGATTGGTGGGACGCAATCGGACGTAATCTGTTCTATACACAGCAACCCGATGGGACATACGTACACCAGGGCTCAGTAAAACTTCAAAATAACAAAATTAATGAAGCCACGTTGAATGAAGCTTTATGCCTTGTTAACGATAAAGCACGATTACAGAAACGAGAGGGCAAACGGATTGAAAATTGGCGCCTTGGAGTTGAAGTGCGCTTAAAAAGCAAATGGGTTGAACTACTTCAAGGTGATATCAAAAAGACAGTTTCAAATGACGAAGCTAGAAGAGCTTTGGGTGCATTAGTTAGTAGAAAGCTAAATCAAGCACTGTTGATCTCTGAAAACGCAGCGAGAGGAAAATTCCCTTGTGACGAGCCGCTAAATTCAACGCTTGAATTTGATTACACAAGCCAAAATGAAATCACAAATCAAGTGTTATCGCTTGAAAAGAGATCACTTAGGAAACGTTACGAAGATGGGATGTATGTGCAAAAGAGGCACTTAGCCTACCTCAAGCCACCATCTAAAGCAAAAAAGCAAGAACGGAAAAATCGACGAGCTGCTAAAGGTGAAAGTGATCGGAAGCCAGACTAGTTAGTTTTAGGTATCCAATTGGTGCATACATGCTCCGGTGACACTACAGGATAGTTATCCAATTTAACTGTTCGCCTATCTGCAGTAGGCATTTGGCAATAGGACAAACCACAGTGAATCAGTTCACGCGAGGGATCTGCGCCAAGAACAAAGATACAAGTTCTGCAGCAATCACGATCAAGCAAGTGATTGCGTTTAAGCATTGTTCTCAAGTTTCTTTTTAAGGAGTATTTAATCTGTCAATACTCGCTGGGAAGCATGAGCACTTGTTCCCAACTCTGTATTCGCGCAGATCTAATTCGAGGCAGAATTGGCCAAACTAGCGGATTTATTCTGGAGATCGAACTTCATGAACCCATACAAAGTTGTTTATAACGGCGACTGGAATTTTTCGCAAACAAAAGACTGTCCGTTCTGCGGTGAAAAAATCAAACGCGTTGCGATCAAGTGCAAACACTGCTTGTCGTTTCTAGAGAAAAAAGTCGAGTCTGCACGAATTGCCACATTGGCATCTAGACCAGTAACTTCCAACAATGTGCAATTGATTCAAATGTTGTTTGACGGCATGATGGAAAGTTTGTCAGCTGCACGTAGTCATATCGTGAACCGAAATAGCAACGCAAAATCCGAGGCTATTTCCCGCGCCAATCGTATTGTGATTGGTTTACAAGGTGCATTGAATTTTGAAGAAGGTGGTGAATTGGCCAACAACCTGAATGAGTTGTACAGCTATGTCACCCGTCGTTTGTTTCACGTCAACGCCCACAACGATGTGGCTGTGTTGGACGAGATTCATGGTTTGATGCGCGAAATACGCGATGCCTGGAATGCCATTCCACCTACGGATTAATTCCAAAACAATCTCAGTACTCGCTGGGCAACATGATCACCCAGTGCTCACCGTCCCAGCAGACGTACAAAGTAATGCCCTGCATAGGGAAGTCCGTATAGGGAATCTGTTGGCGTGCATGCTCTCGACCATTTCCATCTTCGTAGTACATGGTTGCTCTGCAGTTACTAACAGTCATTCGCACTTGCACAAACCAATCAGCTGTTCCAATTTCAGCTAGGTGACTTGCAATTGCATCCATCATCCAGAAGCACTCAGCCTCCTCTGCCAAGTATTTGGTTCCGTCTGTCAGCAAGTGTTTTTTAGTGATGCGGTAGTAGCGCTCAGTGCCTGTGAAATATGAAAGCTGGCTGGGATCGAAGTTCTTCATCTGTAGTCCTTGTTGCATGACTACAGTGTGTTTTCAGATCACTTTTTGGGCGACCTGAAACCCGATTCTTTGGCGGGTTACCGTTAGAGAGCGGTCGTCAATCTGCTTGCACAGCAACCAGGCGAGCAGAGCTGCACTCGTCACGTATTGCTTTTAAACCTTGATAAATGGGGCCAAGGTAAAACGTCTCCCAGGCCTCTATGGATGGAAACTCAAGGATGACTATTCGTCTAGGATGCCAATCGCCCTCGTACACGCGATGTTCACCACCACGCGTCAAGTACCTTGCCCCAGCGTTCGCTAAAGCCGGCTTTACCTGACTCATGAAATCTTGATACCGAACAGGATCGCGAATTTCGACGTCAAAAATCACATAAGCAGTCATGCATACCTCAAGCAACATTCAGATTGCATTTTTTGAACACCAGTTATCACAACACTGATCTGCTTCAACTACCGGAAAACTACTCAACTTCAAGACCTTGCGATCTTTAGCCGCTTGCTGGAAATACTCGTATCCGCAATGCAGTTCGGGATGCGCTGTATCGCCACCAAGCACGTAGGTACAACACTGGCAACCGCCTTTTTTCTGTTCTTTCAGTGGCACTGATGCCATGCTTTTCCCCCGGTCTTGCAATACTGTTATTATGTACAGTATAGTGATGTTTATGTCAGTTTTGTCTATTCC
>JAHEEQ010000212.1 GCA_024640585.1 Micrococcales bacterium | reverse complement strand
AGTGATTGGCATTGGTCAGGGTGGTAGACGCTCCAGTGCCACCCCCTATGTCAGAGGGACCTTCTTTGAAAGTGGCGCTACCGGCAGCACTGTGCACGAAATTGGCAACCTTGATATCGGCCCCATCGTTACTTGTTAGCTGAATGGCATTTTTGCTATCGAAGCTCACAAAACTGGCAGTAATTCCTGTTGTACCACTCACCCCATTAATGGCTGCGCTGAGGGCAGACAAGTCATTGGTACTTGAAATTGTTGCAGAAATACTGGCAGAAGCAGAGCCCGCTAGTGAAAAGGTGATAGTGCCTGCTGTCGTTACACCGCTGATGATGGCGGCATTGCTTGCACTGGCTTTAATGCCTATAGAGTTAGCCGAAGAGTTGATTTTGTCTGCAACTTGCTTGGCACTATCTCCAGCTGCTATTGCAATGGCGGACGTTGTGCCGCCTGTTGCCGTAGAAAGAACTGATGTTGAAACATTGCTAACGGTATTAGATGTTGCAGTGGAAGAAGCTGCAACTAAGGCCCCCAAACCTGAGCCATCCATTAACAATTTGTGTGTGCCAAGTGCAATTGCTCTGACATCGTCAATTCCACCAAAGACCATGGCATCAGATGCCAAGTAGCCCAGCTGAAAAGTTTGGGTACTAAAACTGCCATTCAACAATTTCGAGTTATTAAAGTTGGCTTGAGAGCCAATGCGGTTAATTTCTGCAATCAAACCGGATGCTTCGCTGTCTAGAAAAGAGCGATCAGTGTCATTGTTACTGCCGTTGGCAGATTGAACAGCCAACTCGCGCAGTCTTTGTAACGCATCATTGATGTTGCCTAAAGCGCCTTCAGCGGTTTGAGCCATTGAAATACCATTACTGGCATTTTTTAAAGAAACACCAAGACCCCGAATGGCTGATGACATGCGTGTGGCAATGGCCAAACCGGCTGCATCGTCCTTTGCAGAGTTAATGCGCAAGCCTGTAGACAATCGTTGCATCGATTGTTCGGTTTGCATCTCTGAGGCCCTTGCCGCGTTTTGCGCGATCAATGCACTTAGGTTAGTTTGAATGGCAGGCATCTTGGTTCCTCAAGAAAGAGTCTTGCCCATTGCGGCAAATCCTCAACATTGAAATCAAAAAGAATATTTCTTTTTGATGTGAACTTTAAGCAGATTCAAGTTTGAAGTGGGAAAGGTCACTTCAGTGACCTTTCCGTTTCATGTATGCTTAAAGTATTTACTTCAATGCATTACTTGAGCAAAGCCAACACAGATTGCTGAGATTGGTTCGCCTGCGCCAACATTGCTGTTGCAGCTTGCTGAATAATCTGAGCTTTTGCCAGGTTAGTTGTTTCTACAGCGTAATCTGTGTCCAGAATACGGCTGCGGGAGGCAGATAAATTGGCAATAGTTGTGTTTTGATTAGAAACTGATGCGTTAAATCGATTCATCAATCCACCTAGTGCTGCTCTTGTGTTATTCACTTGTGTCAGAGCTTGATCGATTGTCGTCAATGCGCTTGAAGAGGAAGAAGCAGATCCAAGTGACACTCCCGCAACAGAGGTGAATGAACTTGTGGCAGAAGCAGAATTAAATACTTCAGTGCTTGCTCCCGCAGCCGAAATTGATCCTTTCGAACTGGTCAAGGTGATTTCACCCGTTACGACTGTAGAGTCAACAGCGCCTGCTTCTGTCAATGTTACTGTTTGAGCAAAGTCAACACCTGTTTTGATATCCATTGTTTGATCGTTGGCTGTGGTATTTGCAAAATCCGAAATCGAAATATTCTCTCCAGCATTGGATTTAAGCAAGATTTTAGATTTGTCTGTTCCGGAAAATGTTGCAGTAACACTTGTTGAGCCTGAGACGCCGTTAATTGCGGCAACAAGTGATGTCAAATCTGATGTTGTCGTAACAGAAGCACTGACGGCAACGTTGTTAAGTTTAAATGAAACTGCCCCTGGGCCAGATAGGCCACTTAATTGAGCTTGAGTGCTTGCAGTTGCATTGATGCCAACAGCTCCAGCATTGTCGTTAATTTTCTGTGCAATGTCTTTGGCGGACGCATTTGCTAAATATGTAATGGATGCGGATGTACCGCCACCTTTAGTAGAATCCGTTGTCAATGTAAAACCCGCAGTCATAGCTGTTATGCCGTTATTGATTTGACCTGTACCAACTGCGGCAGCTACGGCGAAACCGCCAGCTTTGACAATAGAACCAGACGACTGAAGATTATGCGAACCAAGACCAGTTGCGCGTGAATCGGAAATACTATTGAACTGAATTGTTTCGGATGCATTTGCACCAACTTGGAAATTTTTGGCTGCGAAAGTACCATCCAAAAGTTTAATGCCATTAAAGTTTGCTTGCGAACCAATTCGGTTAGTTTCCGCAATCAGTTGCTGTGCTTCAGTATCGAGGAAGGAGCGATCAGTATCGTTGTTTGATGCGTTGGCTGATTGCACAGCAAGTTCACGCAAACGTTGCAAAATATTAGTGATTTCGCCAAGTGAACCTTCAGCCGTTTGTGCTACAGAAATTCCGTCATTCGCGTTTCGGACTGCAACTTGCAGGCCGCGAACTTCGGAAGTCATTCGTGTTGAAATTGCTAATCCTGCCGCATCGTCCTTTGCTGAATTGATACGCACTCCAGTTGAGAGGCGTTCCATCGCATTAGAAAGTGCGGATGTGTTTCTAGACAAAGAGTTTTGCGAGAGCAAAGAGCTTACGTTGGTGTTGATTACTGATGACATGGAATTTCCCCTTCAAAATTTATTTAACGAAGTTGACAAGAAATCCAATTCGATATCTTGTTAACTGATGATTCGGATGTTGGTTTCAGAACTTGAGCTGTAAAGTTGATATGTTTGAAAATAGTTTCAAACATTTGCGT
>JAHEEQ010000198.1 GCA_024640585.1 Micrococcales bacterium | reverse complement strand
CCATTCCGCCGATGCAGATGCCATTCAAAGAGGCAAAGGCCTTTTCATGCAGCACCAATGCTACAGCTGCCATGGCACTGAAGGCCAAGGCGGGGAACGCAACGCAGGCCCTAAAATTTTCCCCAACCCAACGCCCTTTGTAGCGTTTGAATTGCAACTGCGAACACCTCGCAACGTGATGCCTCGCTACGCAATGCAGAGCATCAACGATGTGCAGTTGAAAGATCTGTACGCTTATGTTGAAAACATGCGCACCAGCCCTGCTGTGGCGCAAATTCCGCTGCTTATAAACGCCATGCGATGAGACACTCACTGAAGGCGGACCATTACTTCATTGTGCTTGGTCCATACCATTGAGTTGAAAGATGTCCTTCAAAAGGACAAGGCACCACCAACTGTCGTGTAAAACGACACCTGCAGCCCCAAAACCCCCATAAGCACACTTACACCGCAGGAACCAATCTGCGTGACTGAATTGCTTGCTCAATTCAACCTCCATCAACTGTCGTGTAAAACGACACCTTGATCAATGACCCAGCAAAGTGAAAGTAATCTGGTTGCCCTAAAGGTTCAGAAGATTACATACTTGCCTGTGCTTTATCAATAATTGAAAGGAAAAGCACATGTCATCTTCATTTTTGAATGGTCTCAAATTAACAGTAGCTCGTAAGAACAGAGCTTTACCCGATCTCATCAGGCGCAGAAACAAGTTGCTCTTAAGACTAGAGGAGCAGCGTAAGCTAGCGTTTGCCAAGAGTGAGTCGAAACACTACGCTCCAAAGCGTATGCGTAGTTTCTTAGACCCAGAATCTGGTGCAAGAATTGTTAAAGAAGTCCCCATTCGAATCAAGCCTTGGTTCTGGATTGGTGAAAAAGGTGAAACGTTGCTTGCAGTCCAATATGGAAGTAGAAAAATTGAATTAATCAAAGGGAAAAATGCTATCGATTGTGGGGAATCTAAAAATCTTTTGAATGTTTTAGATGCTGTAATTTCTGCTGTTCACAACGGCGAATTAGATGTTCAACTTGAAAACTTGAGTACAAAGCTGCGTGATGGATTCAAAAAATAAAATCATTGTTTACTGCGTCGACTTTGCAGCAAAGCAATGTTTTGTTCCCCTGTGACAGTACTGGCGTAGTGATTGTTGATAATTTCTACGCTGGTCCTTGCGTTTCTAGCAAGTGTCAGTAAATCAATTCCTTGTCCGTACAGTAATCGAAAGGTAATTGATGAGTGGCGGAGGCTGTAGAGGCTTCGCTCCTGTCCATGAGGACCTATCTTCAGGTCAGTTTTTGCCAGCACCCAGTTAAAGTAAAAAGCAAGTACCCAATGGGCGTAATGCCTGTCATTGATATATGGCAAAAACAAGTAGTCATCTGGTTTAGCTAATCGTTTTGGTTCATATTCTTTTGTAATTTGTTCATAGATTCGCACGGCAGGCTGCAATGTCACTATTGGTTTACCGTGACTCTTTGTCTCAGGTAAAGTTAATCGCAGGTAAGTATTTTTTCCTTTAATTACATCCACGTGGCGATGTTTTAGTGTTTTCAGATCACTTGGCCTGATGAAACTGTGAACCATAAATCCAATTGCCCATGCCACATCTTTGGGCATGACTTTTTCGGCATACCTTAATCTAAACTGCTTTCGTAACTGTCGGTTGCTGTCTGGATGCTCTGTATCTTGTAATTTTCTCGCGCAGCGAATAATTTTCCAATACTCGCTTGGGGTGAATGCGCCGCGTGGTGTTGTGATGATTTTCACTTTAGGGAATTCTGGAATTGCATCCAAAGCTCCAACTGACACTGCGTGCTTGAGCACCTTGCGAACAGCAACCAAGTATTGGCTGACAGTGGTACTCGATAAAGTTTTACTTAAAAACTGAGAAAAGTTGAGTAGTTCTTTGTAGTCAATTGCATCGACTGATAAGCTCGCCCAACGCGGCAGAATATGGGAATCAAATCTATTGTGTAACACTTGCAAGCCAAGACGAGAGAACTCACCGCGTTCAACTCTGGATTGTTCATTGGCAAACATTTGCGCAGTCATAGCCGCAAAAGTAAATTGAGGTTTAACTGCTTTAATTTCAACCTTGTTGTTTGTGATGACAGCAATTGGATCTGCTGGTCTGAATTGATTTGCTAGAAGTAGCTCGTAATACTTACGGGCAAAAGACTGCGCGACTCTTAGTGATTGAGTTTGAGTGCTTTTGCGATGCGTTCTACCATTTATCCAACACCTGACTTGCCAAAATTTACTGGCTCCGATTTTAAAAACTACCAATTTGCGAGGATATCCAGGTACCTCAGTGATGCTTTGAGGGATTGGTACTGTTCGTTCACGATTGTTGGCTCTAAATGACGCATCGTTTGCAGATATTGCTGCGAATAAGGTAATTTGATCTCGCATCGTTTAAGCGTACAGTTGTACATCGCAAATGCAACCAATTCTGGAAATCTCGTCTTCGTCGACGTTATCTAGAACTCGTCACAAACCACCAATTGTTGTTACTGAGCAACTAACCTGAAAAAAAGGTAAATTTTTTTTATGAGTTGTACACCGCAGAGTGTGCAACTTTCAACACATTTTTCATGGCTATTTCATGGATGATCATTGATACCTTTGTAGCACTTTGTGAATGATATAAAAATTATTAGCTTTGGCTGTTTTGGCCGCTTCTGGCGCCGCTATGGCCCAATCTTCTGTCACATTGTTCGGCGTGGTTGACGCTGGTTATGCAGTGGGCAAAGGTTCTATCAGCAACAAAACAACGTTGCGTAACTCTGGCTACAACTCTAGCCGTTTGGGTTTCCGCGGTGTTGAAGACCTCGGCGGTGGCATGAAAGCCTCCTTCTGGTTGGAAGCTGGCGTGAACAACGACGACGGTACAGGTTCTG
>JAHEEQ010000180.1 GCA_024640585.1 Micrococcales bacterium | reverse complement strand
GCTGGCCATCTGAAAGGTTCGGATGCATTTCACCAGTTTCTGCGTCTACAAGATAAGCAGCAAAGGCGCCGGCGTCACGACGAAAAAGCGTGTTCGAAAGTGAACAGTCATTCCAAGAAAATCCGATGCTGTGAAGGCGCACAAACAACAATGTCAACGCATCAAGCAAACGAATTGCAGTATCTGGACGTGGAGTTGAAGAAAACACTGCGCGATATGGCAAAGAAAATTCGAGGTGTTCTGTAATTAGAGCGGCCGGAAGTGGTTCACCGTTTTTATCAACACGACCCGAAACCACAGCAGTTGCATTTACCGACGGCACTCCAAGATCTGTAAGTTGTAAAAGTAATTCATATTCACGACTTGCGAAATGTTCTTCAATTTCTTTAACGGCGTGAATCACACCTTTGATTCTTACAAATCGCACGATGTGCCGAGAGATACCTCGCGGAAGTGCGACGATTAAATCTTCGGGCCAATCTTCAAGGGGTGTATCCCACGGAAAAAATAAGAGGTCGGGATCGGCTACCGCCGCTTTTACGGCTAGTGACACGATCCCGACCTTACTTTTATTTCTAGTTACTTACCTAGGCGAGCGCCAGTATTTGAATCAAATACGTGAACGTGACCATCTTTAACGTTGACATGAATGGTGTCGCCAGCTTTTGGCGGTTTACGGCCATCGGCACGGATAACAGCATTTTGTTGTCCGTGTGCAGTTTCAACTGTTCCGTAAACGTAAGCGTCAACACCTAGAACCTCGACGAATTCAACTGCTATTGCCATACCGTCTCCGACATTCATATCTTCTGGACGGAATCCGATAGTTACTTCAGACAATCCATTGTTGCGGGCTTCGGCGAGAATATCTTGGGGAACCGGAATGGTTGCGCCGCCAACTTCAATGCCGTTGTCGCGAACGTATGCAGAGCAGAGGTTCATGGCAGGTGAGCCAATGAAGCCTGCAACGAAAACATTTTGCGGGTTGTCGTAAAGGTTTTGTGGTGAATCGATTTGTTGAAGAACGCCATCCTTCATAACCGCAACGCGATCACCCATGGTCATAGCTTCAATTTGGTCGTGTGTTACGTAAACGGTTGTTACGCCAAGACGACGTTGTAGAGATGCAATTTGGGTACGAGTTTGTACACGCAATTTTGCATCCAAGTTTGAAAGCGGTTCGTCCATCAAGAACACCTGCGGTTCACGAACGATTGCGCGACCCATAGCAACACGCTGACGTTGACCACCAGAAAGAGCTTTTGGCTTGCGATCTAGGTATTCCATCAAGTCAAGAAGTTTTGCTGCTTCTTCAACGCGCTTGCGGATTTCATCCTTTGGTGTACCAGCAATTTTCAAAGCGAAGCCCATATTGTCTGCAACGCTCATGTGTGGGTACAGCGCGTAGTTCTGGAAAACCATTGCGATGTCGCGATCTTTTGGTGCGAGATGTGTTACATCGCGTTCACCAATGAATACTTGTCCGCCGTCGATTGGTTCAAGACCAGCCAACATACGAAGTGAAGTTGATTTACCGCAACCTGATGGACCTACCAAAACTAGGAATTCGCCATCATTGATTTCGATATTTAGATTGTCCACTGCAGGACGTTCGGTACCCGGATAAATACGGGTAGCGTTTTTGAAGACCACCTTGGCCATTTCATTTCCTTCCACTGGCAGGTACGTGCCAGACGATCCGTTGTAGAGGGTGCCGCTTAACGGCTATTTAGTTGTAGGCGGAGTGTATCTGTGAGCAAATGGGCTCAAAAGCCCTAACTCAGATATTCATCAAAACGTCATCAAAGCAGGGCACAATCGCTCACCCCAACCTCTCAAATGGAGCCAAATTGAGCCCAGATCCAATGCGCGAATCTGTCTATCAGGCAGAGCGACAGGTCTTTCGGGTGCTCGAGCGGCCCGGGGCAGTCGACTTCTTTGGCTCAAAGCTCACCATTGCGCCTGAAGTTTGGTTTAAGTCAATTGACGAAATTCAAGAATACGTGAACACCGCAATTGAAGCCATCGCAAGTGATTGGGTTGGGCTCACTCCAATTTTGGTTAGGCAACGCAAAGGGCAAACCAAAGCCCACTACGAATTTGAAAACAAAGTTATCGCAATTCCGACAGAAACAAACTGGGCAATGCGCGAAATGGTGGTACTTCATGAAATCGCACACCACCTAACTTGGTTCGACGAACCAAGTGCCGAAGCGCACGGACTTGAATATGTTGCAAACTATTTATTTCTCGTTAGCCACTTTATGGGAGAAGAAGTTGCATTGCTTTTGACAGCCGCTTTTGATGGTCAAGAAATTGTGGTGACTAGATGAGCAATCTAAATCGCATCGCCGCACTACTTGCAATGGCTGAACGAACGACCAACGAACACGAATCAGATGCATTTCTTAAGAAAGCCCAACAGCTTGCAACAAACGCAAGTGTTGATCTTGCAATGGCTCGCGCCCAGACTGCGCGTAAAGAACAACGCGAAAAACCAATTTCAAAAACCATCGCCATCGGTGAACTCCGCCAGCGTGCGAACAAACATTTAGTCGAACTCTTTATCCAACTTGGTTGGGCGAACGATTTACAAATAGACATCGCCCACAACTCCACCTACGTCATCGCGTACGGTATGCCTTCAGATATTGATGTTACCGAAATGCTTTTCAATTCGGTTTCCACTCAAATGGTTGTATTTGCAAACGAATGGATACGCAGCAAGAAGTGGCAAGACGACAATTACTTCGGATCTAAACTTCACAAGTCCGGCTACAAAATTCCAGTTCGCAAAACACACACCGCAGCCACTGCCCGTGGCGCCTTCTACGCGGCCTTCATCAAACGAGTTGCAAAGCGTGTTCAGGATGCCAGAACCGAAGTAATCAAAGAAAGAACCAAACAAGACACCT
>JAHEEQ010000177.1 GCA_024640585.1 Micrococcales bacterium | reverse complement strand
TTCCGAAGGTGTGTTGCTCGGCTCTTACGCATTCAATGAACATCGCGCATCAACTATGTCGGCAAAACGTGAAGGTGTGAAAGCCGTAGCTCTTGTGACAAGCGGTGCAAAAAACGCTCTAGTACGTGATGCAGCCAATAGAGCAGAAATTGTTAGCAATTTCGTAAACGAAACTCGCAATCTTGCAAACACAGCACCTGGCCATCTTCCACCTTCCGAAGTGGCCAAATACGCAACAACACTAGCCAAAGAACAAAAACTGAAGATTGAAGTTCTCGACGAAAAAGCATTAAAGCGCAATGGTTTCGGAGGAATTGTTGGAGTTGGACAAGGATCTGTAAATCCACCACGTTTGATTCGCATTGAATATCGACCGATTAAACCTGTTGCGCATATTGCGTTTGTCGGTAAAGGCATTACGTTTGACACTGGCGGTATTTCGATTAAGCCACATCTTGCAATGCATGAAATGAAAGCCGATATGGCTGGCGCTGCAGCTGTTATTAATGCAATCGCTGCAATTGCCGAACTAAAACTTCCAGTTTCAATCACCACTTACGCCGCATGTGCTGAAAACATGCCAAGTGGAAGCGCACAACGTCCTGGCGATGTCGTAACTGCATACGGTGGAAGAACAGTCGAAGTTTTGAATACCGATGCAGAAGGTCGCTTAGTTTTAATGGATGCATTGGTTCGTGCACAAGAAGACAAACCTGACCTAGTCATTGATGTTGCAACTTTGACTAGTGCGGCTGTGGTAGCACTTGGCAGGCGAATCGCTGCAGTCATGGCAAATCACGATGACTTGCGCAACCACGTTGTTGATGCTGCGGCAAGAAGCGGCGAATCAATGTGGCCACTTCCACTGCCAAGCGAATACCGCGTAAAACTTGATTCAGCGGTCGCAGATATTGCAAACATAGCTGAGCCACTCGGTGGAACTTTGTACGGAGGGCTCTTCCTACAAGAATTCATAAAGTCCGGACAAAAATGGGTGCACTTAGATATCGCTGCACCAGCTTTCAACAGTGAAGGCCCTTTTGACTACACACCAAAAGGCGCAACCGGAAGCGCAGTGCGCACACTTGTGACCTTGGCTGAGGATGTTGCTGCTGGATTACTCAAATTGCGTTAATTCTTAGTTGAATTACTCACAATTTGGACTGCTTTCGCGCATCTTCGAGCCCTTGGGAACAATAAGCCCCTGAACGCGTAAGAGATAGGTTTGAAGATGTCTGAGCAGAACTTCGATATTGTCATTTTGGGTGGCGGCAGCGGCGGATATGCATGTGCACTGCGCGCGAGTCAGCTAGGTCTCAATGTGGCATTGATTGAGCGTGACAAACTTGGCGGCACCTGCCTTCACCGCGGATGTATCCCCACCAAAGCCTTGTTGCACGCAGCCGAGGTTGCGGATCTTGCACGCGAGTCTTCTCATTACGGTGTATTCACCGAACTTCAAGGAATTGACATCAACAAGGTCAAGGAATACCGCGATGGAGTTGTGTCTCGACTTTACAAAGGTCTGCAAGGTTTGGTTTCACATGGCAAGAGCATCACTTACATTGAAGGAAACGGTCGCTTAGTTGCCAGCAACACTGTTGAAGTCGATGGAACCCGCTACGTTGGAAAGAACGTTGTTCTAGCAACTGGTTCTTATGCACGTTCACTTCCAGGTTTGGATATTGGAGGTCGCATAATCACTTCTGACCAAGCTTTAAATCTTGACTGGATTCCGTCAAACGTAATCGTGCTTGGTGGCGGCGTAATCGGAGTTGAGTTTGCAAGCGTTTGGCGTTCATTTGGTTCTGAAGTAACGGTTATAGAAGGATTACCAAGAATCGTTCCAGCCGAAGATGAAGCCGTTAGCAAAACTATGGATCGCGCATTTAGAAAGCGCGGCATCAAAGTTAAAGCTGGTGTTAAATTCGCAAGCGCAACTCAAACTGACCACAACGTTTCAGTTTCGCTTGAATCTGGCGAAACTCTAGAAGCTGATTTACTTCTTGTAGCAGTTGGCCGTGGTGCAAACGGTGCAGGTCATGGATTCGAAGAAGTTGGCATCAATGTGGATCGCGGTTGGGTTCCAACAAACGAACGTTTGCAAACAAATGTCCCAAACGTATTTGCTGTAGGAGATTTGGTTCCAGGTTTGCAACTTGCACATCGTGGTTTCCAACAAGGAATTTTTGTGGCCGAAGAAATTGCGGGCCTTAACCCACGTGTAATTGATGAAAAAGCTATCCCACGCGTTACATATTGCGAACCTGAAATTGCATCAGTTGGTTACACCGAAACTCAAGCAAAAGAAAAATATGGCGCAGACAATGTTGAGTCATACGAATACAACTTGGGCGGCAACGGAAAGAGCCAGATTCTTGGAACCGCTGGTTTCATCAAGTTGGTTCGCACCAAAAATGGTGGACCAATTGTTGGAGTCCATATGATCGGTTCTCGTGTTGGAGAACAAATTGGTGAAGCTCAGCTGATTTACGCATGGGAAGCAACACCAGAGGATGTAGCTCCACTGATCCATGCGCACCCAACCCAAAACGAAGCACTTGGTGAAGCCCACCTTGCCCTTGCGGGTAAGCCACTTCACGCCCACGCCTAAAACAGGCAAACTAAGGCAAGATAACCCACTCTCCTCACGAGGGAGATGAGACAAAAAGGAGTAGAACCGGACATGTCGGTCTCCGTCACAATGCCAGCGCTTGGCGAAAGCGTTACAGAAGGCACCGTAACCCGTTGGCTAAAGCAAGTTGGCGAATATGTAAACGCTGACGAACCGCTGCTAGAAGTATCTACCGACAAAGTTGATACTGAGATTCCAGCACCTGCTTCTGGCGTACTCCTCGAAATCATCGCTGGTGAAGATGCAACCGTTCCTGTCGGATCAGTTATTGCAATCATCGA
>JAHEEQ010000103.1 GCA_024640585.1 Micrococcales bacterium | reverse complement strand
AGAAGATAGTGTGCTGCTCGCACTCAAGCTATCGGGTAGGTCGCTCGAATCTGCAAGTAATTGCAGATCTAGATGGATGGTGATCCTCGACAGGATCCGGCTTATAGGGCGACTCTTCTACAACATAGGTGGGCGGAGGCTAAATCTCCGCTCACCTTCCTTATTTTTACTGTTTACTTTTATACAAAGCCTCGGATATTTCTATCGATTTATATGGGCAAATCGTGGACATCTAGGACAAAATCGTGGACAACTTTCCTGAAGTTCGCCCACCTTGTGGGGCCTTAAATGCTGGGGTCACTGAGCGAGAAACTATTTAGAGTTCCGGGTTCTGCTCGTCACTTTCCAATTTATACTCGAACTCGTTTTGAATGATTTTTAGCTCTGATTCATAGTGTGCCGCTAAGAAATTATTTACCGAGTCACTCCAATAATTCGAAGAAGACTTTTGAATGAGTAAATTCGCAATTGAAAAGCCAAATCGGCTAACTAGGTGCAAGAGTGTGTCAACTTCATCTAAATTTAGTATTTCCAGAGGCGCTACTTGCTTCGCATACCCCTTTTCAGGAATTGCTGAAAGCTCTCTAATTCTCATGAGGGTAAGGGCATTTACGATGAAACCCTCAGTAGCAATAACGATTGGAAAAACTTTCGTAATGGTTTTTCTTGCATCACCTTGGCTATCGTTGCGTTTCAATATTTGAACACAAGTCGAGAGTGCTTGGTTCGCCTCGCCTGAAACTCGCTCTAACAAGCCTTTGTAGTAGAAATCCGACTCAGCCGATAGCGCCTGATGGGTTGGCCTAAAAGCTGAAACCTCAATTACGAGACATGAATCTTCGTACTCCATTACAAGGTCAGCCGATTGAATTCCATGTCCTCCATAGATTGATTCGACTTCCTCGGATGCCATAATTCTTCCAGTCCATGAACTTCCAAAGGCATCGTTGAATTTTGAAATTACATTTCGCTCAGCTAATTTCTCTACTTGGCTTGTTAATCTCGAAAAATCAGCCTTGGACAAAGCATCTTGTGAATCGTAAACAAGGGGCCATCTGAGGCACCTATAAAGTAAAAATGAAGTCCCAAGGACAGTGAATCTCCCGTCTGCCCTCCGATATATTGGATATTTCTGAAAGTCTCTGAAATCCCAGATGAAATTACGTTCAGCACTATTTTCTTTTGCGAGCACTTTGAAATGACTTGCATCAGCCGAAATCAATTCCAGTGCCATTTCAATATGTTGAGACATTTCATCGTCATCCTCTAAATCAAGTTGCAAAGAAAGTCTTGATTGAAGTTCTATCTGCATAATCGCTGCTGCAACCCCTAACATGGCAGAAACTGGGAAATTTTGAGAACTTTGGAATGCTTCCTTTAATTTGACCGAAACTTCATCAGGCGAATCCCAACGTTCTTCAAACCTCCTGAATTCTGCAGTTATGTGTGGATTCCTATGGAGCCAATAATTTGAAATTATCTCTATTTCCAAATTTGGATTATTTTCTTCATTCTCTTTGTTTAGGAAATGGTCCTGAATCGCTATGCAAAGTATCAATAATTCCTCTATCGGCATTTCAGGTAAGCCTGATAAATCAGAACCTTCAAGAATCGCCATTTTTGCAAGCACTAAGGCAGCTTGTGGTCCAAAAAACTTATCGCCATCTGAAAGATATTTGTTTGCTCTTGAATGCAGAAGTGGTAATTTCAATTTATATAAATCTTCTATATTTTTGTTGTGTATTGAGGGGTGAGACATTTCAGCAAATCCAGCGCAAGCACTTACGAAACTGTCCCTATCGTAATTATTAATTATTTGGCGAATCTGTTCCATTGGAATCACTTCATTGTAAATTTGCGATAAAGGTATGTATCTATATGCATTATCGATGGGGGCAGATTGTCGAGCGTATTTCTCTGGAACTAGGAGGCCGCTTAACCGTGCTTGATAGTTAGTTATGATTGCACGTATAGCAGTTCCTGCTAAATAGGGGACTCCTTCTATTAGAGGGGCAATATATTGCCCTGATGCATTTGGCTCAGAACCTGTGAAGTTACGGATTGCACGTGCAAGTATCGGATTGTGACCGATTGGCTCCGAAGGCATATTTTGCACTTCCCGTTCTAGATTTATTTCACCGTAACTTCCTTATCGAATCTTAGTTCGAGGAATTGAGGTTAGTAGGGTCATCCTGCTTTGAATTCAGACTTAGTAGAACATTTTGAAAGTGCATATTTCCAAGTGCGAATGACCCCCGCTTGTCCTTGATTAGGCAAATTGCATCTCTGGCCGAAAAGCCCTCTTTCATCAGTACAAGTGCCAGAATCAGACCACTTCGATTAGCTCCAGCCTGGCACCTGCTCAGGCAACGTTTTCCTGCCTTCCATTCAGTATGCAGCCAATTAGCAAGCTCCTTTACTTTTACTAATGTTTCATTATTGATTGGGCCATCTGCAAACCCGAACCGATTTTCATGCACATACCACGACATCGGCTGGGCCCAACTATATGCAGTTACAACACTGTCGAATTCATTAGTCGCATTGAGATTCTTAAGTGGTTTCGCGACATCGACCACGTCATCATCAGCTGTTCCGCCCATATATAAACCTGGCAAAATTTCACTATAAAGTTCATTATTTATTCCGTTCATTTAAACCTCCTGTAGTAATCGATGTGCTCTGTTCAGAGCAGTTATGTGAATCAATTTTCCTTCTGCATCACTCAATGCATTTGTATCTACTCGCTGACCCCCACCGAGAAAATTCATATTTGTAATACCCCTACCCGATGCGGTTAAATTTCCAAGCGAAGCTAATTCAATGAACTCTTTTATGCTTTCTTTAGTTGTAGGAATAAAGTCAAGGTGGTCGATATCGAATGAGATTGACCTAATAGTTGATTGGATGGTTTCTCTTAAAGCTCTTTCGTCAGAGAAGGCCTCCAACAAAAGAGGCGTGCCATCAAAAGCAATAATTATGCTGTTCTGTCCATCTATGGTTCGAAGTGTTTGACTAGAACTATTGAGAAGTGAATTTGGAATATTCAGAGAAGTTGAATCCTCGGTCATAATTTGTTGCAATGAGCTTGTTGGCCTTGAACCACTCAGATTTTCTAGTTGAGAAACTCTCTTCCAAACACTTTGTTGCCTACTTTCGATATCAATGGTCCATACCTTGCTGTTGCGATTGAATACCCTGCCTGAGGCATGAACAGAAAGTGGAGCACGACCGCCGTCTACTTCAGTTTTGCCTTCACCCCAACGTCCTCGTTCAACGCAGGAAACATTTGCAATGATTGACTGCATTGGTGCGACTAATGCAGATGAATCGAAAGCTCTGACTTGTAGCAAGTCTCCTCCAACAACCCAACCACCTGGAATGAGAACTGGAGTAGAAGTCGGATTAAAAACTTCGATTCTTCCAATCTCAGGTCCGTCGCCTTCGTCGTATTCACGGAAAAACAACTGGTCAATATTTGGCGGAACTAGGTAGTCAATGGTGGATAGACCAGTCCATTTCATAGGCCAAATCTGCAAGGGACCCACTTGTTGCGTCTGATTGAGGAAGAGCTCTATAGAAGTCATATGACTTTATTGTATATGTTGGAGTTCGTTTTGTAAAGTCATATGACTTTCTTTCACTTTCGGGAGACACCCGCTACAGTAAGTCGTATGGCTTCCCGAACAGAGGTTGAGCGCCTCCTAGGGCGACTTTTAGACAAGGATGTACTCGACATCCATGCCGTAGCAGATTTACTTGGCATAACCCGTTCAAGCGTCAATACGCTCATTGCTATAGAGGAGAAGGGCTTTCCTGCTCCAATCTTTGAATCAAGAGGAAAGAAACGTCACCCCCTTCGTCTATGGTGGCGAGCAGACATTGAAAAGTGGTCAGAGAGCCGCCCAAGCAGCCGCAGCTCAGCTTCGGTAAAAAGTAAAAGTAAGAAAGGGGAGTTGAAGTGAGTACTAGCAACGAAGCAAAAGCTCGTATCAAAATCAATCGCCTCCTCGAAACTTCTGGATGGCGCTTTGAAGATGGACCACAAGGTCCAGCAAACATTCAACTTGAAGCTGGCGTTAAGTACAGCGAGCTAGGCGACGACTTAGAGAATGCAGTATCACGCTCTGGCCAAAGCGGAGCGATTGACTTTTTACTTTTAGATAAAGATAAACGCCCTCTTGTAGTTCTTGAAGCTAAGAAAGAATCCATAGAACCTCTATCTGCGAAGGAGCAAGCTCGCAACTATGCAAGAAATTGCGGAGCCCGTTTCATCATTTTGAGCAACGGAAATATTCATTATTTTTGGGACACCAAGCATGGAAATCCTGAAACTATTACCCGTTTCCCAACACCTGAATCCATTACGCAGTTTGAAAATTACGAACCTAATTCTCAAGAACTGGCTTCAACTAAAGTTGATGAGAATTACATCATCGCTACACAGATGCCAAACTTTTCCGCTGACCCAGACTTCCAAGAACCTTCCAAGACAAAAGAATTTTTGAAGCGCAATAACTTGAAGCAGATGCGTCCTTATCAAGTGCAAGCATTGAAATCCATTCAAGAAGCAGCAAAAGAAGGAAAGCAGCGTTTCCTTTTTGAGATGGCTACAGGTACCGGAAAGACACTTATCTCAGCCGCTGTCATCAAGATGTTTCTTAAGTCAGGAAATGCTCGACGTGTACTTTTCCTCGTTGACCGTCTTGAGCTTGAAGACCAAGCAGAAAAGGCATTCGTGCAATATCTGGGTAAGGATTACAAGACAGTTATTTACAAGGATGCACGTGATTCTTGGGCCAATGCTGAGGTTGTGGTTTCCACTGTCCAAACTTTCTTGGCTGGCGACAGGTATAAGAAAGAATTTTCTCCAACAGATTTTGAACTTGTGATTTCAGATGAAGCTCACCGTTCCATCGGAGGCAATTCACGCGCAGTATTTGAATATTTCGTGGGATACAAATTGGGCCTTACCGCAACGCCTAAGAATTATTTAAGAGGTTTTGATTCAAGTAATTCTGATGACCAGCGAGAGTATGAGCGTCGTCTTTTGGTCGATACATATCGAACCTTCGGATGCGAACCTGGACACCCAACCTTCTCATACGACCTTGAGCGTGGTGCAAACGATGGTTATCTCATCAAACCAACGCTTGTAGATGCTCGTACAAATATCACAACAGAATTGCTCTCTAACGAAGGTTATGCGGTTCGCGTTACCGATGAATCTGGAACTGAAATTGAAGAGCGATTCAATGAAAAGCACTACGAAAAAAAGATTTTTAATGAAGAGACCAACATTGCCATGTGTCAGGCACTTATTGAAAACGGACTTTTCGACCCAGTAGCTAAGGAAATGGGAATCCCACTCTTTGGAAAGACGATTGTTTTTGCCGTTTCACAGAAGCATGCGGCAAGACTTACAAATATTCTTAACAAAATTGCATTCCAAAAGTGGCCTGATGTCTACGCTGAGTCTGATTTTGCAATGCAGGTATCTTCGAATGTTGCTGGCGCTCAACAAATGACAATTAACTTTTCTAATAACCAATTAGGCGGGAAGGTTAAGCAACCTGAAGGCTATGACTCCAGCAAAACGAGAGTAACTGTCACGGTTGGCATGATGACAACAGGTTACGACTGCCAAGACCTACTCAATATTGCCCTAATGCGTCCAGTATTTAGCCCATCTGACTTCGTGCAGATGAAAGGCCGAGGAACTCGCAAGTGGAGCTTCGATTACGACAATTTCTCAGATATCGAACTCTCAATTGAAAAGACTAAGTTTAAATTCTTTGACTTCTTTGCAACCTGCGAATATTTTGAGAATGAATTTGATTACGATGAGAAAATTAAGCTTTCTAAACCTTCGAGCAATTTAGGCGGAGGTGACATCGATGGAAAAATTCCAGGAATCAGTGGTGAGATTGACCTATCTACTCAAGACGAAATCGCAACTCTTACAGAATCATCCGAAGGCGTCATTATGCGCATCGACCGTGAAGGATTTAAGACTGCGATTGCTGAAGATGTAACTGGAAATGAGGTCTTGGCAGCACTGTGGAAAAATGGCGACATTCAAGGTGCGGAGGATTATGTGAAGACTCACGTTTTGGATAAGCCAAAGAATTATTTGAATCTCGAGCGCATTCGGAAAGTTTTCAACATCGACCGCCGGATATCCGTAAGAGAGTTCCTAGAAGTCGCATTCGGTGATAAAGATGGCTTTGAAATGAAAGACGAATTACTTGAATCTGAGTGGGAGAAGTTCATGGAAATTCACACGGTTGACCAACCTCATTATCAGCCTGTCAAGAATTTCTTTAAGGCATTCATAGTTGATAGCGAAGTTCGAGACATAGTAAAAAGTAAACAATTGGCTCGATTCCACACATGCGCATCCTTTGATTTTTCTGATTACGAACGTCTTAATGGATTCAAGAACATAATTCCTCAATACGTAAACGACTACGCCTACCACCTGACAGGAATCTAATAAATGCTTAATTCAGAGACGAAACGTCATATTGATGCCGCAAGAGATGTTCTCGTTGGGGTAGCTCCTAATCCAACAACACAAATTGACCAAATTACCTACGCACTTATTTATAAGTTCATGGATGACATGGACCAAGCAGCAATAAGGGCAGGCGGTGAACCATCATTTTTTATGGGTGAACTCGAACCATACGCGTGGACTAAGTTAATCGATTCACGAATTGGAAATCAGGAAAAGATGAATTTGTACGGAGAAGCTTTAACGAAATTCTCTGAGGCAAAACAACTTCCTGAGTTATTTCGCACCATATTTAAAGCAGCGTTTTTGCCCTATCGTTCACCAGAAACACTGGGTCTATTTCTGAAAGAAATCAGCTACTTTGACTACACCCACCCAGAAGAGTTGGGAAATGCTTACGAGTATTTGCTTTCAATAATGTCGTCACAGGGAGATGCGGGTCAGTTTAGAACTCCTCGTCACATCATTGACTTCATAGTTGACGTTATAAACCCAACCAAAGATGACAAGGTACTTGACCCCGCTTGTGGTACGGCAGGCTTTTTGGTCAGTACCTACAACCACATTCTTGAACAACATGACGGGAAACTTGACTCTAAGAAAGAAGAAAAACCACTAACACCCGATGAACGCAAAAAGTTAATGCAGAATCTTCAAGGCTATGACATTGACCCAACAATGGTTCGAATTGCTCAAGTGAATATGTATTTGCATCAATTTAAGAATCCTCAAATTTTCCAATATGACTCATTAACGAGTGAAGACCGTTGGGCAGATAGGTTTGATGTGATTCTTGCAAATCCTCCTTTCATGACGCCAAAAGGCGGTATCAAACCTCATAAGAAATTTGCACTCTCTTCAAATCGCTCTGAAGTCTTATTTGTTGATTACATAATTAATCACCTAAAACCAAGCGGACGAGCTGGAATCGTCGTACCTGATGGCATCATTTTTCAAACTGGCAAGGCTTACAAAGAGTTGAGAAAATCCATGTTAGAGAATGGACTTTGGGCGGTCATCTCACTCCCTTCAGGTGTTTTTCAGCCATATTCTGGGGTTAAAACCAGCATTCTCTTTTTCGATAAATCATTTGCCAATGAAAATGAACAAATAATATTTTCAACAGTGAGTAATGATGGAACAGACCTTGGAGCCAGGAGGCGAGTAGTTGAACTGAATGACCTTCCCGCACTTACAGAAACTTTAATCTCTTTCAAAAAATCGGAAAGTTTAGATTCAGCGTTGCATGCAATCATCAAAAAAGAAACAATTCTCAAAAACGAGAACATTGACTTGTCCCTCTCGAAATATTTAGAAGCTCCAGATAAAAGTACTGGTAATAAAGCTATTCTTGGCAATTTCATTCGTGAACGGAAACTACGAGTAGCAAATAATGACGCAATTCCTGTATGGTCTGTATCAAATAAACAAGGATTTATTGCAAGTCGAGATTATTTTGACAAGGATGTTGCATCTGAAGATATTTCAAATTACAAGCAAATCTTGCCTCTTGATTTTGCATACAATCCGTCTCGCATAAATGTTGGTTCAATTGCCCTGAACAAAACTAGCGCTACTGGTGCAGTTAGTCCGATGTATGTGGTTTTCGAGATATCGGAAAAAGAAACACTAGACGCCTCTTACCTTTTCTATATCCTCAAAAGCGAGAGATTCAATGTCGAGGTTAGAAGTCGTACCAAGGGAGCGGTTAGAGACCAGTTGAAATATTCTGATTTAATCGAAATTCCTATTCCGGTTATTCCAATTTATCGCCAATCTTCGTTTGTCAGCGAGTTGAATAATTACCATGCGATTATTAATGGTGCGAGACAAATTGTTGATTCTTGGAAACCACTTTTACCTGTAGATGCAAAATGGCCTGTAGTTAAACTCCAAGATGTCGCTAAATGGAGTAGCGGGGGTACTCCCAAATCCGGAACAGCTGCCTATTACGGCGGCAGTATCTTGTGGGCAAATATTGGCGACCTTAACGAATCCGAAGTGGTTGAAACAGAGAAAACGATTACCGAAGTTGGACTTAAGGAGAGCAGTGCGAAGGTTATGCCTAAGGGAACTGTAATGCTTGCAATGTATGGTGCTTCAATCGGGAAAACTGGAATTATGGGCGTTCCAATGGCTACCAATCAAGCGATTGCCTGTGCTCAGGTTGATAAGAATCTTATAGAAGAACTCTATTTACTTTACTTCTTACAAAGCCAAAAGCAATCGTTTATTGACGCGGGTGCGGGCGGAGCGCAGCCCAATATCAGCCAGGCCATTGTCAAAGAATGGGATATCCCGCTTCCACCGTTATCTGTTCAAAGAGAATTACTCGCTGAGATTGCGAATGAAAAATCAGAAGTAGACATTGCAAAAAATTTAATCCAGAGATACGAAGCTCGTGCTCAAGATGCGATTGCAAAACTTTGGGAAATATAGTCATTTTAGAGAATAAATTGGCAATTCTAGAAACAGTTTTAATTCATAAAAAAACGCTTTTTTCGAAGGGGTGCTTATATAAATAGCGGAAAAGGATAAAAATCAAAGTCCAAAAAATCACATACCATTTGTCATGGCACCTTGGTTCTAGTCTGCCTTCTTCTTAATACTCACACGCGCTGGTTTTTTCAGAGTGCACCACTCGCAATATAAGAATGGTGAAACATTGAGCTCATCGACTTTTTGAACCCATTCTCCACACCCCAAACAAAATGGAGTAGTGGAGTCCACAGGTCCCTGCGAGTTATGCGAGTCAGAATTTTCCAAATCCCGCACTTCCTTCCTTTTCTATTACTCTTTGTGTTCCAAGATAGAAAAACTGACTCGCGTGACTCGCAGCAGGAGTAATGACCCACTTGCGAACATTCGAGTGATTTTTAGAGCCTAAATCTTCAACTATCCACCCCGCTTTGCGAAGTGTTGGTGCAGTTCTTGCAAGTTTCTCCGTAACCTGTTTGGCGTTATTAGGCCAGCTCTTATCGAATTCGAGAGGAGCATATTTTTTGAGTTCATCCTTCAACTCACTGGCAGTTCCCGTCCAAGTTCCAGTCAAATGCTTTTCAAGTGCCTTGAGGAATGAATCTGTATCTATTGCATTAGATGCAGATTTACCAATTTCCTTTAGATACTGTGGAAGTGAATCTGTCCCTCGGATTTCATCCAAAGCGGCGAGGTAGCGGGCGAAGTCAGCCATTCGGGGCATGCTCTTTAAGTTGACTGTGGGCAGCGTTCTAAGAACCTGACAACATAACTCAAGCAATGCACCGAAAACTTGAGGGAAGATTTCTACCCATTGAGCTTCTAAGCCAGAATCAGACTTGCGTTGCTCTGAAGAAATAGTTGGCAAATGGAGAGGAATTACGCGGTCAGCTAAATCATCACGCATTTCCGTAAGATTGATTCCATTGAGAATAACTACTCGTTTAAATTTAAAAATAACGTGGTCTTTATCTTCGTAGAGCTTTCGTCGTACAACTCCGTCCCCAGACACCAATCTGCATAATCCATCCGATAGCGAGTCGCTGTATCTACTCAGGTTATCTAGTGATATTACATAGGCTCCTGCTGCGATTTCCTGGAGTGCTCCCACATCCTTAGGGGGACTTTGGACAGGAACTGGGGAAGGGTCAATGAGTGCACTTAATTTCTGACAAAACGAGGTTTTCCCGCTTCCTTGTTCGCCGTTGACGGCTGGGATTGGGTGAGGTATTGATTCATCCATCGAGGAAATTAGGAATCCAACAATCAAACCTTGAAGCTGCTCTGGAACATTGACGATTTCAAATAATAGATTGACATCACCTCCGGATATTGGCCGCGGAAATGGGGCAGTGAGAGCAGTGCGTCGGAAATAAACAGGAGGGCGTTTGATACATGACCATCCATTAGGAGTTACATGTATCGCCTCTCCAGTTGAATCACCAAGGTCAATATAAATTTCGCCGTCGACTTTGGCATATCTCAAATAAGTAGGGACAGCGTCCAACGAACTCGCATCACTCATAATCACTCGAATTGCATCGTTCACGGCGCGCTCCGATGGGACTTTTCCCGCGTACTCGCGATATCGACGCATTAAGTCGCCACCTAAAGCGTTTTGGCTGCCATGTAGATTCTTTGCGATTTTTGGACCAGTGAGCGGAACTGCAAGGAAGTCATTCTCAACAGTACGGATGAATTCGTAGTGCAGTTTTGCCAGGAACACCAATACTTCAGCGGCAGAAGTTTTTTCGGTTGGCCCCATATTGATTTTCTCAGTTTCCATTTGAGCGCACCCACTTCATGATTTCTTCGTCTAAGTGCGGAGCGTTTTGATACGCGTGCAGCGCTTTTTCCTCAACAGTCATGGATTCGATGCATGCAATTGCCCAGTGCACCATGTCTTTGAATTCATTCGGAGTCTGTTCATCCTTAGATTTAAATTGATTAAATAGTTTTTGGGTCTCTGTTAATGCGACGTGAGCGGGATAGAAGCCAACAGAGGCATCTGTAAGTCTCGCGAGTAGGAAGTTGAGAAATCTTGTGTGACGCGTGTTTCTCGCTGGAGGGTTCTCTCTGAGGTAATTGACCTTATCTAAGAGCAATTCGGGATAGGAATTTCCAACATATTTGTCTATAAATACTTGTGCTTCTTGTGTTGTGACACTGGTAAATCCTCCACCAATACGTTTTGGCAAAAGAATGTCTAAGCACTCTGGCAACTTTGGAAGGGTGCCAGTTCTTTGCCATTTGTAATATCCGTATTCATGAACATGGTCAGACGGAGAAACAATAATTACCCCATTACAGCCACGAATATCCCCCCAGCCACCATTTAACTTACCAAGGCTATTTCCATAGCGACTCCCATCATCCACTTGAAAGATGTAGTGACCGCGTCGCTTATCTCCATCCATTCGAGTGCTTTGCATTGGTACAGCTGAGTTGAATATCTCGCGTGAGAGGATTTGTGGGATTCTATTTGGGTCGTCTACGTCAAAGACAATTGCTCCAGATTTGCCCACGTGAATTGCCAGCGCAGTCTCCTGGTTCAAGAAGTAGCTCTCAATTGTTTTAAAGTCTCGAGTACTGAGGTCAGGCCAACCAGCTCCAAGCATGGAACCAGGGTTTTTACTTTTTGGATTTACGGGTAAAACGTAGAACCCAGCTCTTGCATAAGCTTTAGCAGCTTCAAGAGTGGACATCTTTTCAATGCCCTCTGGTATGTAGAGTGATGGCGAAAGAGAATCAGTAATTTGATTCCAGGTTAAACTAGTCATAACGATTCCGTTCTGTAAGGCCGTGTCATGTGTAGTGGCACGGCTTTTGCTTTGGCGTCGTTATGTCATTTGGTGGTGCTACTTACTTATTGCTTGTATTGAATCTTTCTTCTTGCCACTTTATAAAGTCTTCTTCAAGAACTCTCAAGTGTTTTCCGTACTTTGCAGTCTTGGGTCCCATTCCACGATAGTGATATCCGTAGATGGTCTTAAGCGGAATCTGTAATTCAAGAGAGATTTCTTTGAAAGTAAGCCATCTTCTAATATGCGACCTCGATTCTCACACGGGTGTGTAGTTCTTATATGGTGACATAGTTTTGGAAGGTCTATTTTTTACTTTTAAAGCATCTATATAATAGAAACGATTAATGCGTTGGGCCTGTGAGACGGTCTGTTCTTTGATGAACTGTGCACACAATCGTTTCCAGAAAGAATCTATCTATAGAACAATCTTCTGCATCTGAACTTTTGACTTGGCTCCAACATTTTGTGCTTGTGATTTGGAAAGTAGCCATTCATCCACCAGCTGCTTCTTGAAGCGAAACGTGCCTCCAACTGGAGTGAAGGGAATCTGAAGCTTGATTCGGTTTTGGTAAACCCAATGACTGGACTTGCCAAGGTACACAGCGACTTCGTCGACGGACATCCAGTCGTCGCTCCCAGCCATCATTAGTTCCATTTGAAACATTTAACCTCCAAAGGTTTGCATTTGCCTTGGACTAAGGCTAGTCTTACTCCGACGATAATGCAAGACTTCGGATGGAGAAACTATGAACAACGTTGGATATGTCTACTCAGGCAGTTCAAGCGAGCACCTAAATGACGTACTCACCTGGCACGACGAGGGAGATGTCAGAGTCTGGATTCACTCAAAATCCACTCAGTCTGGTCGCGAGGCGGTTTCGGTAGAACTTCAACTCATTAGCTCCTCCACATTGAAGCCTTCAAAGGAGGAGCAAGCGCTCCGACTGAAGTTATGTAGTCGTCGCCAACTACCAAGCAGTGCAACGGGATTCAAAGCAACTTTGTTTCGCACTCTTCCTACGGGCCAATTGCTAGATGAGCACTCGGAGATTGTTTCGCGCATCAACTCGCAATTGGGATTGAAAAAGAATCAAACGGTTCAGTTAGTTGAAGAGATAACTAGCAAATCAATAAATCTCAACGATGGATATCGATGGGATACAGATTCCGAAATTCGAAAAGAAGGTGCAAAATCGAAGGATGCAATTTTGATTGCGAAAGTTTATGAGATGTTGCAATCAAGTGGGAGCCGAAGACTGTCTGCTCGAACAGCAGAATTACTAGGAGTGGAAGTATCCATAGTTCATACAGCTGTTCAGGTAGCACGGAGAAATGGTTGGTTAACAAGTAATGGCACAGGAATTCCGGGTGGGGTTTTTACTGATAAGGGGCACAAAGTGTTCCTAGCCGCACGCGGTCCAGAAAGACTGGAACGCATAATGACAAAGATAGGTAAAGACAATAATGGCAACAGTAAGAAAACGCGGTAAAACTTGGTCTGGTCGCTGGTTAACTTCAGATAAGTCGTACACGGAAAAAGGTGGTTTTGCTTCACGAAAAGAGGCACTCACCTATGCACTTGACGAAGAATCCAAGGCACGCACAACAAAGGCATTGAAACCTGGGTATCACAAGATGACATTTGCAGATTTTGTGATGAATCATTGGCGACATTCTTTAGATGTTCGTAAGCAGACAAAGCTGGATTATCAAAATTCAATTAACAAACACATCATGCCGTATTTTGGTCACTCAATTATGAGTGAAATAACTCCGCTTGATATTCAGTCATGGACGGTTACTCTCAAGCAAGACGAAAAGTACTTCGGGAAAAACCTTTCCTCGTACACCATTCAGAAATATGTAAATCTCATGGCATCCATTCTCAAGTCGGCTAAGGAAAATGATTTCATCGCATCCTCTCCATTTGAGAAGATTCGCCGCAAGAAGGTGAAGCCTGAGCGAAAGGCCATGCCTTTGGAGCTCGAACAAGTAGAAGCACTGATATTTGAGCTTCCTGAGCATGTTCAGCTCATGGTCTGGATTCCCTATCTAACTGGAATTCGACCAAGTGAATGTCTTGGACTTACATACGATGATTTTGATTTCACTAAGAAGGTAGTCAAAATTTCCAAGCAAATCAGTCGCGATACCTCAAAAGTCTTTGAGCCACTCAAAACAGAGACTAGTGACCGAACCATCAAATTAGCGCCTAACCTTGAAAAGTTAGTCAAAGAACACGTTGCAAAGCACGGACTAGGTCCAGATAATTTGCTCTTTCAGAATCGCTTGGGAGGGGTTCTTCGCTATAAGGATGCAGCCAGATTCTTCCGTCTTGCAGCAGTCAAGATTGGGTTACCTGAACGTACGGGCATGCACGTCCTGCGTCATACATTTGCCTCACAACTTCTGCGTAAAAACCATTCAATGTTTCATATTTCAAAGTTATTGGGACATAAAGATGTCTCTGAAACTACAGATACCTACGCACACCTTTATCCAGAAGACCTAAGCGATGCAATCCTGGACTTAGACTCAACACTTGGTAAAATTGCGCCACGCAGTTCTAAGAAATTTGGAACAGCTAGCTAATTTAATTTAAGTTTGTTGCTCTTTGTATGGACAAGAGCGTGGACAAGCCCCCTATTTCAAGCGTGAAATCGGGGGTTTTGTCTATGTCCGGCTTATAGGGCGACTCTTCTTTCCTAAAGTATTCTTGGTTCATGCCTAAGTACATTATCTATTTCAACCAGCAGTGGGTTGGCGATCATCCTGAAGAATGGTTCATCCCCCGAGGTC
>JAHEEQ010000175.1 GCA_024640585.1 Micrococcales bacterium | reverse complement strand
ACGATCCAAGTGGAAAAACATCAACAAACCAGTTACGGCCAATACGATGAATGATCCAGCTGTTAAGGGTGTAGCCCATTCGCGAGAAAACTTCATGAGTAAATTTCCAAAAAAATACAGTTAGGGTTCTCAACGACTGGAGTAGTGTGAGCTGTGCGATCGGTGTGAGCTATGCGATCTGTGAGACCTATGACCAGCCATCATCAATCCCGTTTGCTCAGAGTTTTTTAGAGTAAATTCAAATTCATCGCCAAATTTGTCGCGAACAATCACTTGCCCATCAGGTGCAATGACATTCACAACATTGGATGTTGAAATTTGTGGAGTTGGGGTAGGCGGTCGCATGGTTGCTGTCGCATTTTGGGACACGAAAGCTGCCGCGACTCCACCAAATAACGTCAGAAATTTGTGTCGCATATCAATCTCGATTTATTACAAGAACGGCTTGATAGATTGGCTGTATCCATTTTGAATTCCTGAAGAGAAAAAGCCGCCGCACTCATTTTTCCTTGTGCATGGCCCACACTCGGCAGCGAATTCATTTTTCCAATCTGAAATTGACTTTACATAAGCGGGATACACATCAGGATTCACTAGGCAGAGCGGATGGTTATAAACTGCCGTGTGTATGCTGTAGTTGGACAAAATCCTTACAGCTTCACTCAACTGTTCTTTGTACTCAATCGGGTCAATCCACAATGCATCAATATTTGCTCGTGTAAAACCTGTGTGCTCAAGTCCCATCAACGCAACTTGATCAACAAACAGAAGGTTCCTTGCAATGAAGTTGGCAAGCTCAGGTAGACCTTTGTAGGTTTGCTTGTGAAGCACAACTCGGATTTCAACTTTCTGTCCAAACCGCTTTAAGTTAAGAATGCCTCGAACTGTTTCATCAAATGCCCCTTCAGCTTGTACGACGTAATCGTGAACCGTTGGGTCAGATGAATAAACTGGAATTCCTACCATTAAGTCTGGGTGCTGAACTTTGGCGTATTCGTATGCAAAATTCTCGTTTGCAAACGAACGTCCGTTTGATAGAACATGCAAACTTGTATGCGGCAACCAATTTTTTGTATGCTGAACCAAGTTAATAAACTCTTGTCCATAAACAGTCGGTTCACCACCAGTAAAGCCAAGAACCTTCGTTTCGCGTGGAATTAGGCGAATAGCTTCGAAGGCTTCCTTTAGCAGCCAGCTGTCATCAACTCGTTTCGGTGGCTGTGAGCACATTAAGCAATAGTTGTTGCATTGCTCAGTCAGAAGAATGCTGTTGTGATCGGAGTCTGCCCTATAGATGGAGCGAATACGACCATCATCACTAAGACTAACTACATCATCATTCCCAAAGTATGAAAATTCTTTGCCTAGATTTGTAGTATTTGCGACATCAACTCCTGTCGCTTCAACACCTTCTAGATGAAAGTAGTGACCAAACCCTGTTGGTACTTCAACAGGCTCCTTTATCAGGAATGCCTTTTTGCTTCGCAAGGCAGAAGGCAAGTTGGCATTGGTTGACAAGCTGTATAGCCTCGGCCCTGTAAGAATTACAGAGCTTTGTTTTTTGATGACACGACCAGATAGCGTTAGCATTTGTTAGCCCATCGCATGAAAATTTCTTTAGCTTCGGGATCTGCTTGCATTTTGTTTAACAAATGACGAACAACTCCCATGATCCGTTTGCAAAACTCAGACTCAGGCTTTCGTCCAAGTACGTCACCAAAAATAGCATGGTGAAAAACTGGCTCAGCGCCACACCAAGGTTCAAACGCACAGTCAGAGCACATTGGTGCTGACAATGTAAAAGAGTCGTCTAGAGCGTTCAGAAGAGCTTCAGAAGTGAATATCTCTTCGTATGAGTTAGTGTGTAAGTTGCCGATTTTGAAAGTTGTGTCACCCATCTCACGGAGCATTCGACTTTCATCTGAAGCATATACATCCCCGTCATAGTTGAAGACAACGGCTGAGATTCCTGCGCCAGATGGGTTCATTAAATCGACAAATCCGGGGTCGTTTGAAGTGAACATCTTGGTTAGCAGTAGTGATGCAAAGTGCTCAGTAAATCGAACACCTTGCTTGTTCAGCTCAACGATGTAATCGAGCCCCTCACGGTAAAACTCAAGCCAGCGATCTACGTTGTATGCGTCATAGCTTTTGGTCTTGATTGCAAAACCATAAGGGGATAAATGACGCAAGAAAATACCATCCAAGTCATGCTTAAGATACTCGTCAATGATGTCTCTTACTCTTGTCAAACTAGCAGGCGAAGTCGTCATCAGTGCAGAAACTGCGTCGTACCCCAACTTGTCACGTGCCTTTTGTAATCCATCAACAAATCGTGAGTAGCTATCCTTCCCGGGACGTGGCCTATTCCGGTTGTGTAAGTCTTCAGGGCCGTCTAGCGAGGACGATAAAAAAATCTTATGAGCTTTACAGAAATCCAAGATCTCGTCCGTTATCAGCGACAACGTTGTTGTGATCACGAATTGCAAGTCGCGTTTTTCGACTTCGTTTATTTGTTTGGCCTTGAGTACAACGTAGCGAACTAAATCAAAGTTGAGTAGGGGCTCTCCACCTTGAAACTCAATCTTGATTGCTGGGTTTGGAGACCTAAAGACTATTTGTAGAGCTTTATCGGCTGTCTCCTCGGTCATGTCAAATGCAGCTTTATTTTCTGACTGACGTGACACTTGGCAATACTGACAGCTATGGTCGCAACGCAATGAAACGACAAACAAATGCAGGTTCGTGAAATTTCGTATGTTGCTGTATTTCGTACGTGTTTTGAGACCTAGTAATTCAATACTAGCGGTGTCGGATGCCTCTTTGATGAAATGTCTTGAGCGGAGGAGTGAATACGTTTCATCCGTGGGCAAAAGTCGTTTCTGAACGACCTCATCCAACTTATCCCTCTTCAAGACA
>JAHEEQ010000172.1 GCA_024640585.1 Micrococcales bacterium | reverse complement strand
GTGATGACGTAGGCACGAATTACATGAACCGTCCTGAGATTGTTGAAGCACTCAGTGGCAACGAAGTGTCTGGTGAGCGCGAATCACAATCCCTTGGTCAAGGTTTGCTTTATGTAGCTGTCCCAGTGGAATTCAACAACAGCACAATTGGTTCATTGCGAATTACTTATCCAGGCTCGGTAATTGACGGGATTATCGCTTCACGTATTCGTGGCATCTTGATAGTTGCGACAATGACCTTGTTAATCACATTGGCAGTAACTTTGTTTGTTGCAAACGCAATCACTCGTCGACTTCGTAATCTTCAAGCGGCGACTGCGGATATTGCTGCAGGAAATCTTAAAGTTCGCTTGTCGGATAAAAACGAGCTCGGAGGCGCACCTGAACTTCGTCAGCTTGAGCTGGCATTCGACACAATGGTGGAGCGATTATCTGGTGTGCTTGATTCGCAGAAATCATTCGCTTCAGATGCTTCCCACCAATTACGAACTCCACTGACCGCACTACGTCTGACATTAGAAAATGCCGCCGATGTCGTAGATGATCCGAAGCGTGTTGGCGACGCACTTGAGAATGCATCCACTCAAGTGGTTCGCCTGCAATTGATGATTGATGGTTTGTTGGCGCTTGCGCGTCTCGAAGGTTCAACTCCTGCTTTAAAACCTACAGACATAACTGCGCTTCTTGAGCAGCGCCTGCAATTGTGGCAACCGCTTGCTGACGAAAAAAATATAAAAATTCAAGCTGATATTCGCGCAGGGCTCTGGGTGATGGCGACTGACAGCTCAATTGATCAAATTGTTGATGCTTACTTAGACAACGCCTTGGATTTCGCACCAAATGGCAGCACCATAAGTCTGCGCGCATTCGCAACTGGAAATCATGTTCAAATTCACGTGATCGATGAAGGCCCAGGTATGACGCTCGAGCAAATTGATCGGGCATACGACCGTTTTTGGCGCGGTCGCACCGATGGCAGCGGAACTGGGTTGGGTTTAGCAATTGTTGCTAGATTGGCCGAAGTAATTGGTGCATCTGTTGGTCTTGAACAAGTAAACCCAAATGGAACCGGTCTCGATGCGTATGTCATAGCACCAAGAATTGCTGAACCAAAATAACTAATCTTGGGTTGGATTTGGCGGTGAACACTTGCGTTCTAGCCAGAGTGAAATTATCACCATCAAAAAACTTAAAACTGCACTAATTGTGCTGTTGAGTGCACGATTGCTATAAGCAACCACATTATGTTTTTCTAGATCGCTAAACGCAATGCCAATGTAGCCGCCAAACAAAATTGCACCAGCGCGACTACCTGCTAAAGCAAAAGCAACTGTGCGAGCAGAAACTATTGGCGGTAGAGGATTTGTAGAAGCCAGAACTCGAACTGTGGAATCCTCTTTTACAATTTTTGGCAGACGATTTGCAATTATTGAAACCCAAATGACCAACGAAAAAACAAGAATAGCTAATGCAATCGGAGCACCCGAACCAATTGGGATAAATAAAAATTTAGAAAGGCCCAAAAACACAAGCATCGAAATGATTGCTAGTTTCGAAAGAGTTGAAGTCTTCGTCCGGCTCATACCTATCCTTCCCAAATTGAAACTTGTTGAGATTGAACATTAATCAGCCAACTCCGAATCGATTTGCCTTCGAGTTTCCAATTTTCATCAACATCCAGAATTGGTTGCAAAACGAATTTGCGCTCGGTTGCGCGTGGATGGGGAATCTGCAAGTCGTTAGTCTCGGATTTGAAGTCTTCAATATCAATAATGTCCAAGTCCAAAGTGCGCGGTCCCCATGTAATTTCACGGGTTCTTCCTGCGGCATTTTCGATATTTTGCAATTCAAGCAAGAGCGAAAATGGCACAAGTTGAGTTTCAATTAATACAACAGCATTTAGATAATCATTTTGTTCCGGTCCACCAATTGCTACTGTTTCGTAGATTTTTGAGTTACTAATAGTTTTGGAATTCGGTAAATTTTCAATTTTTTCGAATGCGAACTTAAGATTCTTGAAACGATCTCCTTGATTGCTCCCAATCGCAATAATTGATCTAGCCATCGGATTTCCGGGTAATCGTGACTGAAACATCTGAAAAATCAACCGCGATTGGAGCCTGCGGTTTGTGAACTGTGACTACGACTTTTTTAATCAATTCATTTTCAAGAATCTCTGATGCGATGCGCTCGGCCAATGTTTCAATTAAATTGACTGGCTCTCCAATAATGTGTTTGTTTACTAGTATCGAAACTAGACTGTAATCCACAGTTTTTGAGAAATCATCATGAGCACCCGCGTTTGCAAGAGATAGGTGTAGCTCCACATCAACAATAAATTCCTGTCCCCGGATTCTTTCGTTTTCGAATAGACCGTGGCGACCAAACCCACGTAAACCTTTGATAGATATAAAGTCTTTGTTAGACATTGGACTGAATTTCCTTAACTGTATTTATTGCACTCACAGTAGTGGCTACATCATGAACTCGAACAGCGTAAATTTCATGCTGGGCACACCAACAAGAAATTTGAGCTGTTGGAATATCTCTTGACTCGATTGTTTCGAGCGGAGCTACAGGTGCAAGAAACCTTTTTCGGGAGGCGCCAATCAAAATTCGATGACTAATTGCTTGCAGTTTAGGCAAAGCACTCAGCAACTGCCAGTTGTGTTCAGATTCCTTTGCAAAACCTAGACCTGGATCAAAAATGATCCGAGTTTCAGATATCCCAGCTTTTACAGCTAAGTCTTTTTGAATTGTCCACTCTGAAATTACTTCACTAACTACATCTTCGTATTTGGCCAGGGAATTCATCACATCACTATGACCTCGCCAATGCATCAAAACATATTCGCAATCAGATTTAGCTACTGTTTGAAACATCATCGGGTCTGCTAAACCACCAGATACGTCATTGATG
>JAHEEQ010000165.1 GCA_024640585.1 Micrococcales bacterium | reverse complement strand
CGCGTGGGCCAGTTATTTCTGCGTATCAGATGTCCTCTGACCTCGGCGGCATTTTTGGACCGGTTTTTGGCGGTTGGCTACTCGATTTTGCATCTAGAAATTATGGGGAACAATATTCATTTGAAGTGCCTTTTGTTATAGGCGGTTTGATTGCGGCAAGTGCAGTTATTTTGGTTCTGCGAATGAAAGAGACTTTGATTAGAGTTTCGCCGTTGGAGGAAGTGTGATGGCAAAAACAATTTATCTTGGTATGGGATGTTTTTGGGGAGCCGAAAAAAAATTTTGGTCCCTACCCGGTGTAATCGAAACATCTGTTGGGTACCAAGGCGGCCACACTTCTGATCCCACATACAAAGTTGTCTGCGCTGGTGGAACAAATCACATCGAGATTGTCAAAGTTGTTTATGACGAGAACATAATTTCGACAAGAGAAATTTTGCGAGTTTTCTGGGAAAACCATGATCCGACTCAAGGCGATCGCCAAGGCGGAGATGTAGGTGCTCAATACAGAAGCGCGCTACTTTGGACTGACGAAGAGCAGGCATCTGAATGCGAAAAAACTGCCAAACAATTTGGAGAAATCTTGGCAGCAAACAATATTGGTTCAATCACTACCCAGATTGAATCAGCGGCAGGCCATAAATTTTGGCCGGCTGAGGAATACCATCAAAAATATTTAATAAAAAATCCAGATGGCTATGACTGTCATGCACACACTGGGTATTTTTTGCCGAAAGACTAATTTGCCAATGAATTAGCAATGCTCATTGCAATGCCATCAAGAATGTCGTGTTCGCTAACCACGATTGAATCAACACCAAGTCGGCCCACAATTCGGTCAAGCACCAATGCGCCAGCGCCGATCACATCCACACGACCCGGGTGCATATACGCTAGCGAAGCTCGTTGTTCGCGAGTCATAGACAAAAACTTTTGAGTCGCACGGTGAACAGATTCTGCCGAAATTACACTTCCATGAATTGCTTCACGATCGTACTTCTCAAGTCCAAGTGCCATTGCGGCAACTGTCGTGACTGATCCTGCAAGTCCAATCACCGTGACAGCTTTATCAAGCGGAACAATTTGAGCTGCCTCTGAGATTGCAGCATCAATATCTGTTTTGGCAGCAGCAATCGCATCGCTGGTCGGTGGATCTTGGTTTAAGTGCCGCTCTGTCATCCGAACGCATCCAATGTTTACAGATTTTGCAAACTCAGGTTTGTTGGTTCCGAGTACAAATTCGGTTGACCCGCCGCCGATATCTAGAACAAGAAAAGGTCCTGGATATTGACTAGTTAATTCAGATGTTGCACCATTGAAAGAAAGTTCAGCTTCTGTATCTCCACTAATAACTTCTAAATCGCATCCAAGTCGTTCTTTCACGCCTTTTGCAAATTCTTCACGGTTTGATACATCGCGAGTTGCAGAGGTTGCAATGAATCGAATCGCCGATACTTCATGAGTCTTGATCAATTCAGCATATTCATCACAAGCGGCAAAGACCCGCGCAAGCGCTGCGTCGCTAAATTTTCCAGTTGCATCGACAGCTTCGCCAAGTCGCACAATAATCATGCGCCTTGTGATTTCGGTCAATTTTCCTTCGTCATCTAAACGAGAAATTAATAAGCGAATTGAATTTGTTCCGCAATCAATTGCAGCGATGTTTGTCATTTATCTTCCCCGGTTATGCAAGGCAGGTCGCCCCACTCTTCTAGCATTTCTAAAGCCATGTCTCCGATTGGATTAACTCCAACGCCTTTGGCTAACGAGTGTCCAACCAAAACATGCAAACATTTGACGCGAGTTGGCATTCCGCCGGCTGAAATTCCGCTAATTTCTGGAACCTCCCCTAGCGCTTCGCGATCTTGCAAATATGCATTGTGCGCTGCGAAGTATTTTGATTGCAATTCTGGGTCAGAATTCAGTTTTTCTTCAAGTTGTTTCATCACACCATCTGCCTCTAGGGTTCCAATACGACTTGTTAGCTTTGGGCAGGTTAGGTAATAAGTAGTTGGGAACGGAGTTCCATTTTCAAGACGAGGCAAAGTTTTAACGACATCAGGATTGCCGCATTTACATCTATGTGCAACTTCAACAACGCCGCGAACTTCACGTCCAAGTTGCGCGCACATCGCATTGATGTCGCGTTCATTAACAGTCATTTATTTTTCGCCCAAATCTTCTAATAGTGGCGGGGCTGTGTCTGCGGAATCTTGAAGCGAAGACCATAGGGTTCGATACCAAGCTGGACGAACTCCCACTTCATTTGATTGATTTTGCACAACTGCTTGAGCTTCATCTGCCTCTAGAACTATGTAGCCAACTTCATTCGGCATTACGTAATGCAATCGATTGCGAGCTTGCGCTTTTACATAAGCTGGATCTTTCCAACGCTCAACCTGGTTTTGCAATTCTTTAATCCGCGCTTCGTTGGCAGCTTGAGTGGTTGCTAAATTATTTATACGGGAACTTTGATCAAGTAAGTTTTTAAGTGGAATTGCAGTTGAGACAATTAGAAACAAAGCCAATAAAACCAAAACTATAGCTCTGCCGTTTAAAGTACGACGACCAGCCACTCCATGATCAGGAGGTGCTGGTCGCCGATATGTCATGCGGTTATTTTGCAGTATTTAGCGCTTGAAACGCGGGAATGAACTCGCGCCTGCGTAAACAGCTGCGTCATCAAGTTCTTCTTCAATGCGAAGAAGTTGGTTGTATTTAGCAACGCGTTCTGAACGAGCAGGGGCACCGGTCTTGATTTGGCCGCAATCAGTTGCAACTGCAAGATCTGCAATCGTGGTGTCTTCTGTTTCACCTGAACGGTGGCTCATCATGCTGCGGTAGCCGGCACGGTGTGCCATTTGAACCGCATCAAGAGTTTCGGTCAATGTGCCGATTTGATTCACCTTAACTAACAGTGCGTTTGCA
>JAHEEQ010000297.1 GCA_024640585.1 Micrococcales bacterium | reverse complement strand
AAGCGAACATCACTTTTCCGCTTATAGTTATGGATCGTGCGATCGAATACGCAACAAGACTAGCCAAAATAATGGTGAGAAGCACTGAGAATACAGATACAAAAACAGAGTTTTTAAATGGCACCCACACACTGCCGGTTTCAATCAAGGTGCGGAAATTGTTCAAATTCCAATGTTGCGGCAAAGCTAATGGCTTTGTATATATTTCAAGGTCGGATTTAAAAGAACCTAGGACAACAATTGAACTCGGCACCAATACCGCCGCAGCAAAGATGGTAAGCAGCGTATTTTTGAATACTTTATAGATCATTTTTTGGTTCCATCATTCGTGCGCAGCACTCGGCGCTGCAACCATGTCACTAGCATGACAAGCAGAACCAAGAAAATAGTTTGAGCGGCCGCATATCCAAACTTATAACCAACAAATGCAGTGTTATATACCATCGTTACCAATACATCTGAAGAATTTAGTGGACCGCCTTGGGTCATTGCATATACAAGATCAAAGGCACGGAAGGTCTGAATCGTTGTATAAGCGACAACTACAGCGGTAGTTGGAAGTGCCATAGGCCAGGTAACATTTTTAAATTGTTGCCAACGTGTAGCACCATCGACTTCAGCAGCCTCATATAGTTCGGCTGGAATCTGCTGGAGTCCAGCAACATATATAACAACCATTTGACCTGTATGAAACCAGATTTGAGTAATTGCTACTGCATACAAAGAGTACTTGGAATCACCAAGCCAATTAAGCGCAAATTTATCGAGCCCGATGCTTTTTAATGTTGCATTGATAAATCCGTAGTTTGGATCGTATAGAAATGTCCAAATAAGGCCAACTGAAACTGAAGATAAAATCGTGGGAAAGAAATAAACTGTACGAAGAAAAATATTTGTTTTTGTGTTTTTAGTTAGAAATGTTGCAAAAAGTAATGCAAGTCCCGTTTGAAATAGAACGACAAGAATAGTAAATCTGATGTTATTTCCTAGAACCTTGAGGAATAAATCATCATCCGTCAATAGATGTATGAAATTTCGCAAGCCCACAAATTCGGGCTTTGTAACGCCATCCCAACGTTGGGTTGAGTAAAGAAGATTTGATAAAGCTGGATACAAATAAAGGAAGGAGTACAAAATGAGTGCAGGTGCAGCCATAATCCAAAGGATTTTAGAGTCCTTTTTTCTCTTTATTTTGTACGCACCAGAGGCACCCTTACCGCGATTGGTAAGGGTGCCTTGGATGCGATCTAGAGAAGTAACTATGTACTCCTTATGAAGAAAGACCCTGTTTGATGGTCTTTGATGTATCGGTTAACGTCTTTGTAACGTCGGCACCACCAGCAATTGCGATTAACGCATCTTCCAATGGGTTACGGACGTTATTGACATTGTTGAACAAGAAGCGTGGAGCTAGAAGAAGCTTCTTGCCCATGATGTCTGATGTGTTCAATAGATCAACGTTTGCTGAATAATCAACGTTGATAATTGAAACGTGTTGAGAAGTTCCAACAGCATATGCTTGTGCATTTTCAGCTTGAGCTAAGAATGACATGAATGATGCAGCGATCTTCTGATCTGTTGAAGATGACTTTGCATTTACACTCAAGATAAATGTGTTGTTAGTGATTCCCTGATACAAAGGCTTTGAATCAGTTGTGATCAATGACATCATCTTCATCTTTCCTGACATTGCTGGGTTGAGCTTTGTAACTGTGCTCATACCAAATGTTCCAGTTGGATAAATTGCAGCCTTTCCTGAAGCAAAGTCAGCTGGTGCAACGGTGTCGTTGTATCCAGTTGGATTTGCTGGGAAGCAACCAGCATCTGCCATCGCCTTGTACTTGTTTGCCATTTCAACAAACCAAGGTGAAAGTAGATCAGCTTTACCTGTATCAATTGCAGTGATGCGATCTGTAAGTGTTGCTAGATCTGGAGCTGAGTTCATCAAGAATGAGTTGATGATCTGGCCTGCGTTACCGCGGGTTGCACCTGGCCACGCAAATGGAATAAACCCAGCAGCCTTTGCAGTCTTGCAGAATGCAAGTGTCTGGCTCCATGTTGTTGGAACCTTCCAGCCCTGCTTTGCAAATAAATCTGCGTTGTAAAGAGGGTTGTTAAACAATGACTGGTATGGGAGTCCGTAAAGGCGTCCATTGACAGTTCCTGGTGTCAGAGCAGATGAAATTACATTCTGCTTCATGAAGCGTTGATTTGAAAGATCAGCAAGCATTCCACCTGCGTAGAACTGATTGAACTGACCACCACGGCTAGTCACGAATAGCGCAGCTTTTTTGTTTGCGCTGATCTTTGCGTATGCCAAGTTTGTGTAATCAACAGAGTTCATAATGACCTGGTTGATTGTTGTGCCTGGGTACTTTGCCTGGTACTTATCGATAATTCCCTGAAGAACTACCTTGTCCTCTGGGCGCCAGTGGTGAAACTCAATAGAACCTTTTGGTGGAGTAGAAGTTGCTACAGGTTGCGCATTAGTTGAACCTAAGCGCACGCGTTGCCATGTCAACTTTCCATTAGCAGCTTGAGCACAAATTAATGATGTAGTTGTTTGACCAGTGTTAATTCCTTCTGTTGCACAAACCTTACCGAAGGTTGGCGTTTCGGCTGAGTTAGCAACTGCAAGTGGAGTGATAACAAGTGCCGCGGCAATTGTTGCAACTACACCAGCGCGGAGTGAAGCAAAGGCCTTATGTCCTTTAGTTTTCATTTTTATCCTTGCTTTCGAGGGTTATGTTGTTGTTTACCATTCTGTGAGGGGAATCCCTAACATCTTTGCCATCTGACGAATACCTGGTCGCACATCGATCCACGAGATGACCAAGTGGTGCGGATATCCACCAGTGACTATTCCATTCACTAACGCAGCGGCATCAGGTTGAGTGATAACCGTTGCTGTATTGCCTTGGAAGTGATTGGGAGCTGGGAT
>JAHEEQ010000294.1:1467-2948 GCA_024640585.1 Micrococcales bacterium | reverse complement strand
CGAACTCAACTGACTCTGAAGGAAGCAACTTTGCGCGACGCATCACTTGCTCAAAATCTCCTGGCGTCAACTGCGTAAGCGCACGAAGCCGTGCATGCATGCGTTCATCTTCATCCTTGAAACCCAACTCCACACATACTTGCTCAAACATCGCCAAAGCGATATCTGGTTTCAGAAAATCAAGTTTGATTGCAAGATCAAACCGACGCAATGAGGCTTCATCGAGACTGTCAAGCAAGTTCGTAGAAGCAATGAGAACTCCATCGAAATTCTCAATTTCGAGCAACATTTGATTTACCAACGTCAACTCCCATTGGCGACTTGCTTTGCTACGATCTTGCAAAAAGCTATCAACTTCATCCAGTTGCAGAACTGCGCCTTGTTGCTTTGCATTTTGGAAAGCACGAGCAATGTTCTGCTCAGTCTCCCCCACATAGGACCCCAGCAAATCAGAAGCTTTGAACACCAAGTGAGGCATCTCCATTTGCTTAGCAATCCATTTGCCAAATGAAGTCTTCCCAACACCTGGCACTCCGTACAAGCAAATTTTTCCCGTACGTGCTGCAACCAATGATTGACACAATTTGTTCAAGTCCGTATCGCTGTTAACAAATTCGGGATTAAAGTCTCCCATGTTGGGCTTCCCGTCATCCGAAAGCTCAGATTTACCTTGCGCCTTGAGCTTTTCATTAATTAACTGAAAAGCCATTTCCCCACATTCGATCGGATTTTTTTCATCCCCAATCGTAGAGATCACTTCAGCAGCCTGAGTAACAATCGCTGGCGTAGCATGATTGCTACGAGCAATCTTGGTCATTGCTTCATGATTGATTTGCCCTCCGAAGGCTTTGCAAATCATCTTCATTCGCAACAATTCGCCAGGGATCGGCATCTCAAAGCAAACAGTGAAACGGCGAATGTATGCTTCGTCAAAATTCTTGATTGAGTTTGCAATCCAGATAGTCGGAATTTCATTTGTTTCCAACGTGTTGTTGATCCAGGACTTACGCGGCAACGTCCCGTCATCACTCGAACGCTCATAGCTACTCGAGTGATTCAACACCTCTTCACACTCATCAAACAAGATAACAGTTTGCGTTTCCTGAAAGAATGATTGAGCAATTCGATAATTGCGCACACGCCGAATCGGAGAAATTGGAGCACCCACCATATTGGTTGGACTAATTGCCATCAACTCAGCGCCTACCTCAGAAGCAATCATTCGCGCAAATTCACTTTTGCCAGTCCCAGGTTTTCCGCAAATCAGGATGTTGATACCAATTGCGTGATTGGCACACGCACTCGCGAGAACCTCTTTACACAAATTGACGTTTTGCTTGATGTGTTGATAGTCGGCCAACTCCAATTGAGACTTTGAAACGGGCTTTACGAAGCCTTCAACGATTTTGCGGATGTTTGATTGGGGAACCAACATTCGGGATGAAAAGGTGGTCGTTAGCAAGTCAAGCAGTTGACGCAAA
>JAHEEQ010000294.1:0-1457 GCA_024640585.1 Micrococcales bacterium | reverse complement strand
CGTACCTCTTCTGAACTCTCGTTCAAAATTGGCGCAAGAATTCGCTCAATGGAATAACCGACAAGATCTGTTCCGATCAAGTCCGTGCAGATTTCTAAAATATGTTCAGCATGTAAAAGCACTCCAAATCCAAGGACTTGAGTTTCCACATTATTCAGGCCGACTACTGCAGCAAGCTCTTGCAGATTTTTCTCAAGAGATTTCGGGAATACAGCTTGCATCCCGTGCACTGATTCCCATTTCTGAAGGATGACTCCCAGTTCATCCTGAAGCTCTGCGACAGTACGTTGGCGAACATATTTTTCGAAATTTTTAAATCCCAAAAAGTTACAAATCAACGTCAAGTTGAAACCATTGCGATTTTTCAATTTCCCCAATGCTGGAGTGCGCACCATCGTACGTAGCATCACAATTCGTAGCCAATTTCCGTAGTTGGAATCTTGATCAGCCAACTCATCCATGGCATCTGCCTTCAGTTCTTCCAACTGAAGCTGGACATCCACCTCTGGACGTTTCTTCATTGATGTCACATCATCAACAGGCGACTCTTCTAAGGACTCCAAATCAAGAAAGTCCGGAAGAGAGAACTTCTCAGGTACTTTTTCTGTTACTTCATCAAAACTCATGACGCACCTCTCTAATATCGCCTTCAACTTTTAGAGTTGAGCGATTGATTTAAGAAATATCATTTCAGAACAAGCGCTTAAAGTGCTTGATCAAAAGATTCATCTATTCTTCATGGGTGTTTTCATTTTTCTGCTCCAACATCCTTTACCTAGTTGCTACTGATGCACACATGCATCCAACCCTGAACAATCATGACCATGGCTAAAGTGTCCAACTCACAGTAGCGCTTGAGTGCTGCAATAGTTTTTTCTCGGGCGTCGGATGACATGCCTTCAAACTGTAGACGCGCATATGCTGCCGCTGCTGCACCACCAACATTGATTGACAATTCATCAACATCCTGCCCGTCTTTCACATCTTCCCCTGTCAACTCGGAAGCATATTCAGTCAGCAGTTGATAAGGGTCTTTAATCTTCCCCGTCTGATCTGCTTGCACCCACTTAAAGCTCTTGTAGTTCTTACTTTCAATTCCATCATCTGCGCCATAGACAGGTTGCGAATAAATTTTCTTCACCGACTCCACACTATTCAGCACAGCAGGCAGCACTTTTTTGATCGAAGTACGCCCTTTAGTAGATGGATGAAAGTAGGCCTTCTCACTCATGACACACAAGTCATACATCGCACGGCCTCCCCCTTTAATCAGGGAATTTAGGAAAACTTGGAGCGATTTCCATTCAGGCACATCTTGCCCATAACGCTCCAACTGAGACGCAATGTTTTTGAGGATCGTGCTCTCATGGTTAGACCACATAAAGACCGTTCCTTCATCACTACTCAATTCCTCTTTCAATGCTTGTGCAAATTTGAAATTTGGATACTTCCCCGGA
>JAHEEQ010000272.1 GCA_024640585.1 Micrococcales bacterium | reverse complement strand
TCGAATGGAAATTCTTTTTTGCATCGCCTTGAAAAAGGGGAGTTGGCTAGAGCAGGTTGTGTTGTAGGTCCTGGACATGATTCCTACCAACTCGCGGTGGATGCGGTGGTTGCAAGTCGCAGAAGCGACAAAGGGGTAATCGTTGCACTTCCTGATGCGAAAGAAGTTGGAAGATTTCTTAAGAGACTGCATCATGTGATTCCAGCTTCAGAAATTGGCATATTTGGAAGTGAGCAAAAACCGTCCGATAGATATGCAAGCTTCCTTAATGTGTTGCGCGGAGATATCCGAATTGCAGTTGGCACGAGGTCAGTGGTTTTCGCACCAGTTCAAGCGCTCGGTCTAACTGTGATTCTCGATGACGGAGATGATTCTTTTGCCGAACAGCAAAATCCGGCTTGGCACGCGCGAGAGATCCTGGCTTTACGCTCACTGCATCAAGAATGTTCCTTCTTTGCGATATCTAGTTCTCGTTCAGTTGAAGTGCAACAAATGGTTCAAAAAGATTGGCTAGTAGATCTTGTCTGTGATCGAAACTATATGCGCTCTGCGTCGCCGAAAGTTTATGCAACATCAGATGCTGACCTTGCAAAAGATCCAGTCGCTAGGCATGCAAGATTGCCGCAATTAGTCTTTTCGACAATCAGGACGGGACTTATAAACGGGCCAGTTTTAGTGCAAGTTCCGAGACGCGGATATCAACTGCATGTTTCCTGTTCGCAATGTCGTGAAGCAGTTTTTTGCAAAGAGTGTCATGGAGGGGTGAGTAAGGAGAACGAAAAAGCACCTCTAGCTTGTATGAGGTGTGGCAAAAAGGAACTCGAATGGAAATGTCAATGGTGTGGCAATAGAAACGTTAGATCTACTTTGGTTGGCGAAGCACGCACTGCAGAAGAGTTGGGACGTGCATTTCCTGGAGTGAGTGTTCGAACATCTGGAAAGAATTCAATCCTTGAAGACGTGCCAAATGAACCAGCGTTAATCATTTCGACTCCAGGCGCCGAGCCTGTAGTTGAAGATGGATATTACGAAGCAGCGGTCATTTTGGATGCTGAAATGTCATTGCGTCGAATTGATTTACGTGCTGAAGAAGAGTCGTACCGCAGGTGGCAATACGTTGTGAGTTTAGTTAAGCCTGAATCTGGTCGAGTAGTGGTTGTTGCTGATGAAAGTAAACCAATCATGCAATCACTTATAAAACATGATGCGATTGGATTTGCTACGAGGGAATTGGAAATGCGCAAGTCAGCTCATATGCCACCCGCATCAGGTGTTATTGAAATTCGTTGCGACGAAGGTCTCTGGCTAACTGAGTATGAAAACTTAAATCTGCCAACGGAGGCCAAAATACTCGGCCCAGTTAAAACTCACGAGCAGAATCCAAATTTGCCTAATGAAAGAGTTCTAATCACATATCCGCGCAGTTTGGCTTCTTTGGTGAATAAGGAAATCCGCGCGGTTATTGCAAGGCGGACAGCATCGAAAGCCAAGGGCAAATTTCACGCAAAAGTTGACACAATAGCGCTTTAAAGTTCTAGTCTCATTGAGATGCATTTAGAATTCGCTCGTGTCAATTCAACCTATTCGCCTATTTGGCGATCCTGTCCTAACCACCCCCGCTGCAGAGGTTGTGAACTTTGACAAAGAACTTCGGCAATTGGTTGCTGACTTAACCGAAACTATGTTGGCTGCACCAGGTGCTGGACTTGCTGCACCGCAAATTGGGGTTGGACTCAGAGTCTTTACTTACTGGGTGGACGACGTGGTTGGGCATCTGATTAATCCGAGTTTAGATTTAAGTGATGAAATCCAAGACGGACCTGAAGGTTGCTTATCTTTGCCAGAGATAACTTTTGATACAAAGCGTGCAATGCGAGTGGTGGCTAAAGGAATGAACATGTACGGCGAACCTATCTTGATTGAAGGTTCTGAGCTTCTAGCTCGCGCGATCCAACACGAAACAGATCATCTTGACGGCATCATTTTCATCGACCGCTTAGATACTGAAAGTCGTAAGGCTGCAATGAAGGTGATTCGTGAATCCGAATGGTTCGGTGCCCCTGCTCCGCAAATCAAACTAAGTCCGCATTCAATCAGCCCAGGCCTTGGATAATGAGAATTGCGTTTGCTGGAACACCAGCGGTTGCAATTCCAACTTTAAAGACTTTACTTGCAAGTAATCATGAGATTGTTGCCGTTATAACTCAGCCACCAGCACCGCGCGGGCGAAGTAAAGAATTGCTACCAAGTGATGTTGCCATGTTCGCTAAAGAACAAAACTTGCCAATCTTCTATCCAGATTCAATTAATACTTCTGAATCCATTGAGTACCTAAAAAATTTAAATGCAGATGTGGCTGTTGTGGTTGCATATGGACAATTATTGAAAGCTGAAACCCTTGCTGTATTTCCGCACGGATGGATAAACGCACATTTTTCACTGTTGCCATCATGGCGCGGGGCAGCCCCAGTGCAAGCGGCAATCATCCATGGCGACGAATTAACGGGCGTAACAACTTTCCAACTCGAAAGCGGCATGGACACTGGCCCGATTTTTGGTCAAGTGACAACAGAAATTAAACCTGATGAAACCGCAGATCTTTTGCTCGAACGACTTTCACATCTTGGTGCCGATCTAGTGCTCAAGACAATCGATGCAATTCAAAGTGGTGAAGCAAAAGCGCAGCCACAAACAAATGTGGATGTTTCATATGCACCTAAACTTGATGCACGTGGAGGGCAAATCAATTGGCAAAACCCTGCTTTAGCGATCAATCGGCACATTCGTGGATTTCACCCAAAACCTGGTGCATGGACAATGCTTTCGGATATTCGAGTTGAGCTTGGACCAATAGAACTGACAGTCGAAGAAAATTTGCAACCAGGTGTTTTGCGAATTGAAAAAACAGCTGTTTATGTGGGTACCGGTTCGACGGATGTAAAACTCTCAACTGTGAAACCTGCGGGCAAGGGTTGGATG
>JAHEEQ010000070.1 GCA_024640585.1 Micrococcales bacterium | reverse complement strand
TCTTTGCGAAGAAAACGAGCGCAAGCACTATGGAAAGTTGAAACCACCATGCTTCGAGCCACTGGCCCAACCAAAAGTTCGACTCGTTCGCGCATTTCAGCGGCTGCTTTGTTTGTGAATGTGATTGCCAATATTTCATTGGCGTAGCAATTCTTAGAAGCGAGTAAATATGCGATACGCCGAGTCAAAACTCGAGTCTTGCCAGAACCTGCTCCTGCAACTATCAAAAGTGGCGTGCCTAAGTGAATTACTGCTTCACGTTGGGCTGGATTCAAATCTGAAACATTGAGCCCACCTGGGCCAGCTGCATCAGTTTGAGAGTTCATTGGGCTGAGTTTAGAAGTGCGTGATGACCAATGGGCGCACACACTTACGATTGCCCAATGACTTACACCCCTCTCCCAGATTCGGATATCGAACGAGTCCTAGTTGTAAATGCACATCCAGACGATGCCGACTTTGGCGCAGGCGCCACCATCGCATACTGGGCATCTCTTGGTATCGAAGTCCACTATCTGCTTTTTACCAATGGCGATCAAGGTGGATTCGACAACACTCCTCGTGATCAAATGGGACCTCTTCGCCAAAGTGAACAGCGCGCAGCAGGCGCAATTTTGGGAGTCAAGAGTTTTACATTTTTAGGTCATCGCGATGGTCATTTGATGCCATCGGTTGAAAAACGAGGTGAAGTTGTAAAAGCTATTCGCGAAATTCGTCCGCAGCGAATGTTGATCCAATCGCCAGAAAGGAATTGGGAAAGAATTCAGGCTTCACACCCAGATCATTTAGCCGCTGGCGAAATTGCGATGCAAGCGGTTTACCCAGATGCAAGAAATGAATTTGCATTTCCAGAACTTCTAAAAGCTGGATTAGAGCCCTGGACTGTTGATGAAGTCTGGTTGATGGCTCACCCAGTTCGCACTCACTATGTAGACACTACAAACTTTATTGAAAAGAAAATTGAGGCGTTGAAAGCTCACACTTCTCAAACGAGTCATATGCCGGTTGAGGAAATGATTCGAAATTGGGGCGGGCTAATCGCGAAAGAAGCGGGTATGGCGGAAAGTAAAACCGCCGAAGGTTTTTATGTAGCAGGGACTCGCTAGACCAAAACCGCAATTGCGATGTTGGTAATGGTCAATAGCCCAATCGCCATAAAAGTTCCTTTTTCGATGGACTCTTTCTTGCGACCTTGCATAACCAAAATCAAAATCACTGCAATCACTAATCCTTTGATGCCAAACTTTGCATGATTGAAAGTTTCATCATTGTCAGCGGCTTTTTGCATCGCAAAATAAATCAGAATCGAGCCAGTAACCATCATGGTCCATGCTCCATCCACCATTGCGCGCGTGATTCGAACCACTGATTCAGTCATCTGGGTCATGAATCCACCGAGAAGTGAAGCCAATCCAATGAAGTGCAGAATTAATATGAGACCAAAAATAATTTCCATGTAAAAACCTTAACACCGACTGAGTTTTTAGTGGGTTATTCCCACTCAATAGTTCCGGGCGGCTTTGAAGTAATGTCCAAAACCACACGATTTACTTCGCGAACTTCATTAGTGATCCGATTTGAAATCTTTGCAAGTAATTCGTAGTCAAGACGTGACCAGTCGGCGGTCATGGCGTCCTCGCTGCTAACTGGGCGCAAAACAATTGGATGCCCATAAGTGCGGCCATCGCCTTGGACGCCTACCGAGCGAACATCAGCCAACAGCACAACTGGGAACTGCCAGATTTCGCCATCCACGCCAGCTGCTGCTGTTTCTTCACGAACAATTGCGTCTGCTGCCCGCAAGATCTCTAACCGATCTTCATCCACGGCACCAACAATGCGAATGCCAAGACCTGGGCCTGGGAACGGATGACGCATAACCATTTCTTTTGGTAGCCCGAGTTTGGCTCCAACTGCACGTACTTCGTCTTTAAACAATTCTCGAAGTGGTTCAACTAATTCGAATTGTAGATCTTCTGGCAATCCACCAACGTTGTGGTGAGATTTGATTACTGCAGCCCCGCTTCCACCGCCAGACTCGACCACATCTGGGTAGAGAGTTCCTTGAACAAGGAATTTGATTGGAACATCGCCTTCTGCCTCGGCGACTAATTGGCGTTCGGCATCTTCAAAAACTCGAATGAAAAGCCGGCCAATTGTTTTGCGTTTGGTTTCTGGATCGCTTACGCCAGCCAATTCCCCCAAGAACTTATTTTTCGCATCAACTACAACTAATCGTATTCCAGTTGCAGCTACATAATCTCTTTCAACTTGTTCGCGTTCACCTTTGCGAAGTAAACCGTGGTCAACAAAAACACAAGTCAATTGGTCACCTACAGCTTTGTGTACAAGCGCTGCTGCTACTGCACTATCTACACCACCCGAAAGTCCGCAAATCACTTTGCTATCACCGATTTGAGCTTTGATACGTGAAACTTGGTCTTCAACTACATTTTCCGTAGTCCAAGTTTTATTGCATCTTGCAATATTCCACAAAAAGTTTTCGAGTAGGCGTTGGCCTGATTCCGAGTGCATTACTTCGGGGTGGAATTGCACTCCTGCAAGTTGTCGATCTAAATTTTCAAAAGCAGCAATTGGTGCGCCATCTGTGGAGGCGGTAATTACAAAATTTTCAGGCGCCTGTGAAACTGCATCTCCATGGCTCATCCATACATTTAGCTGTGAATTGATGTTCTTGAAGAGTTCGGAATGAGGTTGCGAAACTTTTAGTGGTGTTCTACCAAATTCAGACAAACCCGTTTTTGCAACTTCGCCGCCAAGTGCAGCCGCCATGACCTGAAATCCGTAGCAAATACCGAATGTAGGAATACCAAGATCGAAGAATTTCGGATCAATACGAGGTGCACCATCTGCATAAACGCTAGATGGTCCGCCGGAGAGAATCACGGCTTTTGGTTTGCGAGATTTAATTTCAGCAGCTGTGATGGTGTGCGCAACAATTTCGCTGTAAACCTGAGCTTCGCGTACGCGGCGGGCAATCAGTTGTGCATATTGAGCACCAAAATCAACTACGAGTACTAAATCGTGTTCAGACACAAACCCTCCAGCGCGAATTGGTGAATTCTACTTACCGTAGTTGAGAGCAGCCGGAGCGCGTGATGGCACTGCAGGATTATTTGGAAATATAGGCGCAATCTGTTTGTAAGTTTCAGTCTGAAGTGGACGTGGATCCAGTTCTCCATTGTTTGGCCACATACTCATTGCTCGTTCGGCTTGTGCTGTGATTGTCAAAGAAGGATTCACTCCTAAGTTTGCCGTGATTGAAGAACCATCAACAATATGCAAAGTCGGGTAATTCCAAACTCGTTGATACGCATCAATTACACCAGACTGGGCAGAGTCGCCGACCACACATCCGCCAACAAAATGCGCCGTGAATGGTGCACCAACCAAATCGCCGTAGTGCCCAGCGGGGATGCCGCTTTTCATTTCTGCAATCTGTCTGACTGTTTCATTCGCAATTGGGATGTAGGTTGCATTTGGTTTTGCAGAATCTTGTTGGGAAGTAAGTCGCTTGCCTTTTCGCAAGACTCGAACTGATGAATCAACATTCTGCATTACTAAAGCAATTACAGTCCGTTGACTCCACTTTCGCACATTCGCAATCTTCAATAACGTGACGGGACTCTTAAGCGCAATTTTCAGCCATTGTTTACGCCTACTGCTCGCAACTTCCCCATCAGTCATTAACGTCTGCAAAAGACCCATCGAGTTTGAACCTTTGCCATATCGAACTGGTTCGATGTGTGTTTCATCATCAGGATGAAAAGAAGATGTAATCGCAACGCCTTGCGAATAGTCCATCTCGACATTAGGCATGATTGCACCGACTAGTGACTCACTATTAGTGCGAGAAAGAAATCCGAGACGTTTTGAAAGTTTTGGCAAATTTGTCTCTTGCATTGTTAAAAGCAATTTTTGTGTGTTGTATGTACCCGCTGCGATTACAACTTGTCTAGCAGTAAAAGTCTGCTTTCTAAAACCTGTGCTCTTGCGTGCTGTTATCTTCCAACCGGACTGCGCTTCTTCAAGATTTGTCACAGTTAATCCGGGAAAAATTTTCGCGCCAATCTTTTCTGCCAGATATAAATAATTCTTTAGCAAAGTGTTTTTTGCATTGTGGCGACAACCCGTCATACATTCACCACAATTTATGCAACCTTTTCGTTCAGGTCCAACCCCACCAAAGAATGGATCTTGGGAGGCTTCTCCCTCGCCTTTTCCAAAATGCACTCCGACTGGTGTGAGCCGAAAAGTGTGCCCGCGCCCTTGCGCTTCGGCAACTGCTTTGATCACCTCGTCGCTAGGCGAAAAGAATTCGTTGTCTACCACACCTAGCATTCGTTTTGAGAGTTCGTAAAAAGGTGCAAGCTCTGTCTCCCAGTTAGTAATACCTGCCCACTGCTTATCTTCAAAATAACTTTTCGGTGGAACGTAAAGAGTGTTCGCATAGACAAGCGAACCACCACCTACTCCAGCGCCACACAAAATGAGAACATCTTTCAAAAAATGAATTCGCTGAATACCGTTTAGACCAAGGCGAGGTGCATAAAGAAATTTATTCAAACGCCAAGAAGTTTTTGGGAAGTCATTATCTTCAAATCTGCGACCCGCTTCGATGACGGCGACTTTGTAGCCCTTTTCACTCAATCGAAGCGCAGCCACACTTCCACCAAATCCAGAACCAATTACAACAATATCAAAAGCTTGATTTTCCATCACTTTATTCGCATTGCTTTAAGAAGTTTGACAGAAAAGTTTGCAAATTTGGCCCAGCCTTTGTCGTCCATATTCCACTGTGGACCAAGTTTCATCCAACGTTGGCGGGCAATAGTTTGGCTTTCGGTATATTTCAGAATACCTGTTGCGCCATGTCGACGGCCAAGTCCACTTTGCTTCATGCCGCCCATAGGGGCATCAATGCTTACATATGCACTAGCAAATGCTTCATTGATATTGACTGCACCTACATGAAGCCGGCGTGCAATTTTCTCTGCCCACATAATGTTGTTTGAAACAATGCCAGCACTCAAGCCATAATCTGTGTTGTTCACAAATGTAACTAGATCTTCATCTGATTTCCATTTATAGACAGAGCAAACTGGGCCAAAAGTTTCGTTGTGACAAATAGTTGCATCGCCAACGACTCCAGTTAAAACTGTGGGTTCAAAGACAAAGGGACCGATGTCGTCTCTGCGCTTTCCGCCAACCTCAATTTTTGCGCCTTTAGATAGAGCATCTTTTATGTGAATCTCAGTTGTTTCAATCTGGCGTTGGTTTATTAAAGTTCCCATGTCGAAACCCCAGCCGATTTCGCTGCCTATTTTCATCTTAGAAACTTCTTCACAAAAAGCTAGAAGGAATTTGTCATAAATTCTTTCGTGAATCACAATTCGTTCGGTACCTATACAAAGTTGACCAGAGTTTGCGAACGCGCCGCGAACCGCGATTTCAACTGCCGTTTTGATTTCTACATCTTTGTCGATGATTAGTGAATTCTTGCCACCAAGTTCCATGGAGGCTGGAATCAATCTTGCTCCAGCAAGTTTTGCTACTTCTCTACCGACTCGAGTCGAACCTGTGAACATAACAAAGTCCGCTTGTTCAACGAGTTGTGGTCCAACTTCTGCACCATCACCGATTACAACTTGAATAACTTCACGAGGAACTCCAGCTTTAAAAAGTAGATCGATCAAGACCAAAGCACTAAGTGGTGTTTGTAAGTCGGGTTTAATAACAACTGTATTTCCTGCGATCAATGCAGGAATGAAATCACTGACAGCTAAAGTCAGCGGATAATTCCAAGGGGAGATAACTCCCACAACTCCGAGAGGATGATGCACCTCTTCTACAACCGTAACGATCGGGAATGCTCCACGTCGACTTTTAGTACCAAGAAATTTCTTTGCTGTGTTTATGTAGTATCGACAAGTCTGTACGATGTCTAAAATCTCATCATTTCCACTTGCACGGGTTTTACCGTTTTCCCATTGCACAATATCCAAAATTTCATCTGTGTGCTTCAGCAATAAATCGTGGAATTTTGAAATATACCGGATTCGCGTTGAAAGATTGGTTTCACTCCAGTTTGAAAATGCATTTCGAGCTGTTGAAAATGAATTTGTGATGTCTTTAGGAGATGAAACCGGAATTCGACAAATCTCTGCGCCATCTAGTGGCGAAAAGACAACTTCGGTTTTCTCATTTGACGACGAAACCAAAGGTAAAAGCCTTGCAATGATTGCATCTGCATCTTTTGGGCGAGTAACCACGGTGGCAGACTAATCAGAATTGATGCTTAGTTCGAGATGATTTCCACGCGTTGGAATTCTTTGACGTCTGTATAGCCGCAAAGTGAGATGCTTTTACGAATCGCGCCAACCAAATTCATCGTGCCATCAGCAGTATGCGATGGGCCGTTAATGATTTGAGCCATAGAGCCAACCTGATCGAATTTGGCTACAGAGCCGCGTGGCAAGTCGCTATGTGACGCCTCACGTCCCCAGTGTCGGCCCCTGCCCGGGGCATCGGTTGCACGAGCGAGTGGCGAGCCAACCATAACCGCATCAGCGCCACAAGCCAGCGCTTTGACCATGTCACCAGAACTTCCCATAGCGCCGTCTGCAATCACGTGCACATAACGTCCACCTGATTCATCCAAGTATTCACGACGGGCTGCTGCAACTTCAGAAACGGCAGTTGCCATTGGCACTCGTAATCCCAAAACATCTGCGGTGGTGTGGGTTGCCCCGCCCCCAAAGCCAACCAGCACACCTGCCGCACCAGCTCGCATCAAATGTAAAGCAGCTTTGTATGTTGCAACTCCACCTGCAATTACTGGCACATCTAATTCATAAATAAATTCTTTTAGATTCAATGTTTCGCCGCGAGATGAAACATGCTCAGCAGAAACCGTAGTTCCGCGAATCACGAAAATGTCTACACCAGCGTCAACAATGGTTTTGTGGAATTGCAAAGTACGTTCTGGGCTAAGTGCACCAGCTACAACAATTCCTGCGGCTCGTAACTGCTTGATGCGACCAACCACCAATTCCGTTTTTATTTCTTCAGCGTACGCTTTTTGCAAAATCAAAGTTGCTTCATTCGCATTTGCATTTGCGATTTGAGCGTAAATCTTTGATGGATCCTCATATCGAGTCCACAAGCCTTCTAAATCCAAAACTGCAAGACCACCTTGACCAGAAAGTGCAATTACAGATTCAGGAGAAGCGATTGAATCCATTGGCGCTGCAACGATTGGATGTGCAAAAGAATATGCATCAATTTGCCAATTTAAATTTACATCCGCACTGTCGCGAGTGCGACGACTTGGCACAACGGAAATATCGTCAAAACTAAAAGCTTCGCGCGCACGCTTGCTACGACCAATTTCAAATTCAGACATGTTTCACCTATCGCCCATGGTAGTTTGGTGCTTCGTTGGTTAGTTGGATATCGTGCGGATGGCTTTCTTTCAAACCAGCTGATGTGATTCGAACGAATCGACCTTTTTCTTGAAGTTGCGAAACATTGGCGGCACCTGCGTAACCCATTGATGCACGCAATCCGCCAACCAGTTGGTGTGCAACGGCTGCGAGTGGGCCGCTGTATGGAACCTGACCTTCTACACCTTCTGGAACAAGTTTGTCGTCAGATAAAACATCGTCTTGGAAATATCGATCTTTCGAGAATGAGCGCTTTGGTCCGCGAGATTCCATTGCACCTAATGAGCCCATGCCTCGGTATGCCTTGAATTGTTTTCCGTTTATAAAGACAACTTCGCCTGGGGCTTCAGCGCAACCTGCAAGGAGCGAGCCCAACATAACCGTGTCTGCTCCTGCCACCAACGCTTTTGCGATGTCTCCGCTGTATTGCAAACCTCCGTCACCAATTACTGGAACTCCAGCTGGTTTTGCGGCTAGCGCAGCAGCGTAAATCGCTGTTACTTGCGGAACGCCAACTCCTGCAACAACTCGAGTTGTGCAAATAGAACCAGGACCAACTCCAACTTTGAGTGCATCGGCTCCGGCTTCAATCAAAGCTATTGCGCCATCTTTGGTTGCGATATTTCCGCCGATCACATCTACTTTTGTATCTTTTTTGATACGGCGAACCATGTCGAGTACTGCACTTGAATGCCCATGTGCAGTGTCAACAACAACAAAATCCACTCCAGCATCAATCAAAGTGCGACTGCGCAAATATGAGTCTTCACCAACACCAACTGCTGCACCAACCATCAGACGCCCGCTTGCGTCTTTTGTAGAAAGTGGATACTGGTCTTTCTTAACAAAATCTTTTACGGTTATCAGCCCGCGAAGTTTTCCATCGCTATCTACTAGTGGAAGTTTTTCCACTTTATGTTGTTTCAAAAGTGCAAGCGCTTCTTCTGACTTAATTCCAACAGGTCCAGTAACTAACGGCATCTTCGTCATGACATCGCGGACTAGTCGATTTTTATCTTCTTCAAAACGCATGTCTCGATTTGTCACAATGCCAAGAAGTTGGCCATCATTGTTGACAACAGGCACGCCAGAAATTCGATAGTGGCCGCACAACTTATCTACTTCATCAAGTGTGTTTTCTGGTGAACAAGTAATTGGGCTTGAAACCATTCCTGCTTCTGATCGCTTTACTAAATCGACTTGACCAGCTTGATCTTCGATTGAAAGGTTACGATGCAAAACACCAACGCCACCTTGGCGTGCCATTGCAATAGCCATGCGAGATTCTGTAACTGTGTCCATTGCAGAAGAAAGGAGAGGCACGCGGAGCGTGATATTTCGAGTCAACCGTGTGGATGTGTCGACTTCACTTGGAACAACATCACTTGCAGCTGGCAGAAGCAACACATCGTCATATGTGAGACCTGTGAACCCAAACTTGGCATCGAAATCCGATAGTGGCCCGAGCGGGAAATCCTTCATTTCTACCTGCTATCTCTAGGAAGCGAAGTTTAGTCGGGTAAAAAATGCCATTTACCCGCACTTCAAAACTAGAAAATACTGGCTTTGGCTAGCAGATTTACAGCCTCACTTAACGAGGTCACTTGAGTTACTGCGGCCGGCAAAGGCTCTTTCCAACCTGGTCCACCTGCGAAAATCTTGGCGGTTGGGCGAAGGTGTGGAAGTCCAGCTAAGCGAACTGGCTCGGACAGTCCACTGGTCTGACTCCAAACTAGTACTGCAGATGGACCAATTCTTTCCATGGTTGAGACCAGGGCATCATGTGGAACTCTGGCGCCAAGATTTCGAGTTGAAACTTTCTTTTCTGCCAATCCTGCAGCTACTGCGTACAGCGGAAGAGAATGCAATTCATCTGGTGCGCAAACCAACAAAACTGGTCGAGCATTTACCGAACTGGTTAATGAGTTTGAAACTTGCATAAAGGCTAGAGTTATTTGATCGCTAAGAACATGTTCAACTTCAATTCCACGATTTGAAGTTGCCCACTTTTCACCAACTGCAATCAATACCGGTGCAATTACATCGTTCCAAGTTTTTACAACACCGCGTTGTTGAATTGAACGAGAAATAATCGCATGACATGCAACCGCGTCAAGACTTGACGCAGCCCTAATTAGACCTTTTGCGATTGCAGTTCCACTTTCTAAGTTAACACTTTGTGAAATTGCAGATTGCGTCATTACTGAATTTGTTAAGTCATCTATAAATTGAATTTGTGGCAACTGGCTGATTTCAGCCTCGGCTGCAATTTTGGCGGCGTCACAAGCTGGAACCCCAGCGTTGACCATTCGCCGCATAGATTCAAGCCGAGCTAAGTCTTCAAGGGTGTATCTGCGATGTGCGCCTGCCTGGTGGGCACTTGGTCCAAGTCCATAACGCCGATCCCAAGTCCGCAAAGTCGCTGCGGCAACCCCTAATCGACGGGCAACTATTGCAACCGTGTAGGTATGTGAACCTGAAATCATCTGCAAATCGTTGCCTTTCTTGCCAATTTGCGCACCTGCAACGGTTTTTTTGGGGTGAATTGTCCGCTTATCACACAATATTGACCGTTTATCGGATAAATCTTAACAATTCGAGACTTGACCAACCTCTGAAACGGTATTAACTTACCCCTAGGTTCGCTAAATCAAGGAGGACTAGATGGCAGATATATCTCGACTACCAAAGCCTTTACCCGAGGTGTGGCAGTGGCAATATGAGGGTGCATGTCGCGGTGAAGATCCAGAAATGTTCTTCCACCCAGAAGGTGAACGTGGCCCAGCCCGTTCCAATCGCATTGCTCATGCAAAGGCAATCTGCGCTAGCTGCCCTGTAATTCAACAATGCGCTGCACACGCATTATCGGTTCGTGAACCGTATGGAATTTGGGGTGGCATGTCCGAAGAAGATCGTGAAGTTATTTACGGTCGTCGTGAAGCGAAACCACAAATAGCTTAACTCTCTCCCCCTAAAAACTAATGGCGCGAAGAAATTCTTCGCGCCATTAGTTATTTGACTAGTGTGAATGTCCGCCAGGTCCATGACTGTGGCCATGACCAGCTGGTTCATCTTTAGGTTCTGGTTTTTCAACCACAAGTACTTCGGTAGTCAGAAGCATCGCTGCAATTGATGCAGCATTTTCAAGCGCCGAGCGAGTAACTTTCACTGGATCCAAAACGCCAGCTGCAATTAGGTCGCCATAAACACCAGATGCTGCGTTGTAGCCCTGACCGGTTTCTTTCACCTTGGCAACAACAACGTATCCGTTTTCGCCACCATTTTCTGCAATCCAACGAAGTGGTTCAACCACGCCAGCACGAACAATTCCAATGCCAACTTTGATGTCGCCTTCTTCGCCAAGTGAATCGTCAAGCACAGTTGAGGCAGTTACTAATGCAGAGCCACCGCCAGGAACAATGCCTTCGTCAATTGCAGCACGAGTTGCAGATACAGCGTCTTCAATGCGGTGTTTCTTTTCTTTCAATTCAACTTCAGTGTGTGCGCCAACTTTGATCACACAAACACCACCAGCAAGTTTTGCAACGCGCTCTTGAAGTTTTTCACGATCCCAGTCGCTGTCGGTTCGTTCGATTTCAGCACGAATTTGAGCAACACGAGCTTGAACTTCTTCACTCTTTCCGCCACCATCAACAATTGTGGTTGCATCTTTTGTGACAATTACGCGTCGTGCAGTTCCAAGAACTTCAAGTCCTACTTGGTCTAACTTTAAACCGATTTCAGCTGAAATTACTTGGGCACCTGTTAGTACTGCCATATCCTGCAAAGTTGCTTTACGGCGATCTCCAAATGCAGGAGCTTTCACTGCGCAAGAAGCAAACAGACCACGCATACGGTTTACAACTAGTGTTGAAAGCGCTTCGCCTTCAACATCTTCAGCAACAATAAAAAGCGGCTTGCCGGTTTGGGTTACTTTTTCAAGCAGAGGTAGCAATTCGTTGATAGCAGAAATCTTGTTTTGCACCAAGAGAATCAATGGATCATCCAGAATTGCTTCCATTCGTTCGGAATCCGTTACGAAGTAAGGGCTGATGTAACCCTTGTCGAATTGCATTCCTTCAGTAAATTCAAGTTCCAAACCAGTGGTTGATGCTTCTTCAACAGAAATCACGCCATCTTTGCCAACCTTGTCGAATGCATCTGCGATTAATTCGCCGATTGCGCGGTCCTGAGATGAGATGGTTGCAACTTGTGCAATTTCCTCTTTGTTCGCAACTGGGCGCGAAGCTTTTGACAAAGCATCTTTCAGTGCAACAACCGCCTTTTCGATTCCTTTTTTGATATCCATTGGTGCAGCGCCAGCTGCAACAACTTTCAAACCTTCTTTAACAAATGCTTGCGCAAGTACGGTTGCGGTGGTCGTGCCGTCACCTGCAATGTCATTTGTTTTGGTTGCAACTTCTTTAACAAGTTGGGCACCGAGGTTTTCGAATGGATCTTCAAGTTCAATTTCTTTTGCAATGGTGACACCATCATTTGTGATTGTTGGTGCGCCCCACTTTTTGTCGATAACAACATTGCGACCCTTTGGTCCAAGTGTTACCTTTACAGTGTCTGCAAGTGCGTTTACACCACGTTCGAGTGCGCGCCGTGCATGTTCATCAAATTCGACAATCTTTGACATTTGAAATCCTTAAGTTTGTTTGCAAGTGAAAACCCACCCCGAAATTGAGGTGGGTTTCGCTTAATTATTTTTCAACGATCGCGAGAACGTCGCGAGCTGACAGGATTAGGTATTCCTGACCAGAGTACTTGACTTCAGTTCCGCCGTACTTTGAAAAAATGACAACGTCTCCAACTTTTACATCAAGTGGAACGCGCTTGCCAGATTCGTCAAAACGACCAGGCCCTACTGAAACAACTTTGCCCTCTTGTGGCTTTTCTTTCGCAGTGTCTGGAATAACAAGTCCAGATGCGGTGGTTTGTTCAGCATCAAGTGCTTGAATCACGATGCGATCTTCGAGTGGCTTTAGGTTGACCGACACGAATTTCCCTCCATATTTCGGGTTATGTGGATCATCCGCATTTACGCTGGCGGATGCTTCCCTAAGTTTAGGCAAGGATTAGCACTCCCACAAACCGAGTGCCAATTTCATGCGCGCTGAGTTTGGTTTTAACGGCACAATGCCCTTGTGAGTGAAATTGTCGATTGGCTTCAAACCGACCATGGACAGAGTGCCATCGAAGTGGCCCAAGAGGCCCTAAAAACTGGCAATGACCCACTCAAACTAGCTGCTGAGCTTGAACGGCAGTTCTCTTTGCCAGCGAGTTACCGGACCGCGTGTGCCCTTCAGGCGGAACTTCGAAACCGACTCATTATGCGCTGGGGGCAAGCTCCAAAATGGCTCTTGACCCGGGACGGGATTGAACAGGCCACTCACCCGCTAGTTCGCCAGTGGCGCAGCCAAAAGCTGGCTGAACTTGGCATTAAGTCGATTGGAGATCTGGGCTCTGGGCTTGGGTTTGAATCTGCTTCGTTTAACGATTGCGGGTTAAAGGTAATTGCTGTTGAGCGAGATGTTGAAACACATGCAATAGCCCAAAAGAATTTGAAACAGGTAGAAGTTCATAGATTTGATGTCGTAAAAGACGAACAGTATTTAGAAACTGTACTCAATGAAGTTGAAAGTGCCTTTATTGATCCTGCAAGGCGAGATCCGAATGCGGCGAGAAATATTTCTGGCAATTCTGGAAATCGCGTAACAAATCCAAGTGACTGGTCCCCGCCTTGGGATTGGGTTTTAGAACTTGGAAAACGAAAACCGAAACTCGTTGCAAAAGTCGCACCAGGAATTAGCCACGAACTTCTCCCAAAAGATTCTCACACTTATTGGTTTGCGATTCGAAGCACGCTGGTTGAAGCAAGTGTCTGGTTCAATGGTTTTGGAATTAAGTCTGGAAAATCGGCAATAACTATTAATCGTTTTGGAGAATTCGAAGAACTCACAAATACCGATTCTTCATCTTCAGATATTGGTCCGGTTGGAAAATATGTTTTGGATGCGAATCCAGCAGTTACTCGCGCTGGGCTTGTCCAACAACTCGCTGCTAAAACAAATTCCCACCGAATTGATGAGCATCTTGGTTTTCTATCTCTTGATACAGAACCTGCTGATTCAGGTTTATTCACAACTTACGAAGTACTGGAAACCCGCGAATTTGATGAAAAGAAAATAAGCGAAGCGCTAAAGGCTAACAGTGCATACGATGTGCAAATAATTTCGCGTGGATATCGCGGTGACATCGACGCACTCACTAAGAAACTCAAAAAAGGATTATCTGGCGACAAACTTGTTTGCTTGTTGCTAGCGCGCATTGGGGACAAGACAATAGCAATCTTGTCCCAACGCACTTCTAGTTAGAAATTTATTTTTTCAATTGGTAGCGAGGAATCTGCGCCAAATTGAGAGTAACTAGGGGTGGCCCCGCTCGAGACCAATACCGAGCCGAGTGCTGCCACCATCGCACCATTGTCAGTGCAAAGACCTGGTCGCGGAATCCGAACCTGAATTTTGGCGGCCTCGGCACGAGTCTCTACGAGGTATCTCAGACGTGAATTTGCAGCTACTCCACCGCCAAGAATTAAATGTTCAACGCCTTGTTTTTTGCAAGCAGCGATTGCTTTTGCCGACAAAACATCTGTGACTGCCTCTTGAAAACTTGCGGCTACGTCTGCAATATTGATTTTGTTGCCCTTTTTATTTTCAGATTCCACAAATCTTGCAACGGCAGTTTTTATTCCTGAGAAAGAGAAATCGAATTCATGTTTTTCGAGGTCTAATTTGTTGGTAAGTCCACGTGGAAAATCAATCGCGTTTTGATTACCTTCTTTAGAAATGCGATCTATCTCCGGACCACCTGGGAAAGGCAAACCTAAAACCCTTGCCACTTTGTCGAATGCTTCACCGGCCGCATCGTCCATTGTGGCGCCAAGCGAAATAACTTCTTTTGCTAAATCAGGTACATGCAGGATTGATGAATGTCCGCCACTTACCAACATTGCAATTGCTGGTTCTGGAAGTGGTCCGTGTTCCAACGTATCTACTGCAACATGCGCGGCAAGATGATTAACCCCGTAAATTGGTTTATCTAGCGCGTATGAAAGTGCTTTTGCTGCTGCAACTCCAACTAGCAGTGCGCCGACTAATCCTGGACCAGCAGTTACAGCTATCGCATCTACATCTTTCAGTTGAATGCCTGCGTCTTTACAAGCTCTTTGGATAGTTGGCACCATCGCCTCGAGGTGGGCACGAGAAGCAACTTCTGGCACAACTCCGCCATAACGGGCATGAGATTCGACACTGCTAGCCACTGCATCTGCAAGAAGTGTGTGACCGCGAACTATTCCAACTCCAGTTTCATCACAGGAAGTTTCGATTCCAAGTACTAGTGGTTCAGACATTTTCCACCGCTAATTCCATTACAAATGCATCAAGTGTTGGTCCGTAATAGTTTGGTCGTTCGGCGATGATTTTGAATCCGAATTTCTTGTACATTTCGATCGCGTTTTCGTTATTAGTCCTAACTTCGAG